>JBIKMF010000199.1:0-7401 GCA_044359425.1 Phycisphaerales bacterium | reverse complement strand
GTGTGGAGGTAGGTCTGGCGATCGGATTCCGTGAGCGTGAGCGACTCCAGCAGACCGACAAAGCCGAGGATGGCCATCATCGGCGTTCGGAGTTCGTGGCTCATGCTCGCGAGCATCTGGTCTCGGGCCAACTCGAGCTCGGCGATTCGGGCGCGGGCGGCATCCAGTTCCAACCGGAGCGCAGCGATGTCCTCGGGCGGGGCCTGCTTGTGCGAAGTGAGATCATCCATCGGGTCGGCATCCTGGTGCTCTTGCGCACTCCGCCATGGAGTGAACGACGCGCACCCGATGCCAGCATCGGCGGCCCGATGGTCGGCAATTCAGCACAAAGACGTATCTACGGACAACCGGCGCAAATCCCCCTGAAACGAGGAAGTTACAGCCCGCCGAGCGTGATCACCCGCTTCGGGCAGAGTCAGCTGATCCGGGGGATCAGCCGAGGCCGCCCTTGAAGTTCATGTTCTTGCTCTTCTCGCGGAGGCGGCGGAGAGCCGGGGTTTCCTTCTTGATCTCCTCGACCGATCGGCCGGCGGGGGCCTTGCGGTCGCCACCGGGCTTGCCGGTGAACTCGGGGGCCGGCTTGAGGGCCTTGATCGAGAGGGAGACGCGCCGGGTGCCGGGGTCCACCTTGAGCACCTTGACCTGGACGACCTGATCGGCCTTGAGCACGTCCTCCACGCGGTTGACGCGCTTGTGGTCGATCTCGGAGATGTGGATCAGGCCTTCGACGCCCGGGGCGAGTTCGGCGAACGCGCCGAACTCGGCGAGCTTGGTGATCTTGGCGGTGAGTTCAGCGCCCTCGGTGATCGCCGTGACGGCGGTCGCGAAGGGATCGCCGGCGACCTGCTTGAGGCCGAGGCTGATGCGGTTGGCTTCCCAGTCCAGCTTGAGGATCTTGACGTTGACGCGCTGACCCTCGGTCACGACCTTCGCGACGGCCTTCTCGCCGAAGCCGAGGCGGTCGTAGGTCAGGTCCGCGAGGTGGACCAGGCCGTCGATGCCGCCGATGTCCACGAACGCGCCGAAGGGCATGATCTTGCGGACGGTGCCTTCGACCGTCTGGCCCTCGACGAGCGACTCGCGGAGCTTCTTGGCCTGCTCCTTGCGCTCGACCTCGAGGATCTCGCGGCGGGAGAGGACGATGTTGCCGCGGCCGGTGCGGTCCACGCGGACGACGGCGCACTTCATCTTCTCGCCGACGAAGACGGAGGGATCGGTGACGCGATCGCCGCCGATCTGGCCCATGGGCATGAACGCGCGGTGGTCGGCGACTTCGAGCTCCAGGCCGCCCTTGTTGTGGCCGACGACGCGGGCCTCGATCACCTGACCGGGCTCGAGCATTTCCCACTGGGCCTTCTGGACGGAGCCGGGACGCGAGCAGATGAAGAGGCTTTCGCTGGCTTCGTACTTGTCGACGACGACTTCGAGGTCTTCACCGACCTTGGGGAGCTGGTCATCGGGGAACTGGGGGCGGGGGATGACGCCGAGGCTCTTGGGTCCGAACTCGAGGAAGATGTCGCTGGGGCCGACGGAGACCACGCGACCGGTGCGGCGCTCGCGACCGGCCTCAACGACCCGGGGGCCGCGGATGGCGGGCTTGGCTGCGCGGGCCGCGTTGGCCGCTTCCATGTCCTTCATGGCCGCGTCGATTTCCGCGTTGACCTCCGCGGAAAGCTCGGTCTGGGGGGACACGTGGGAAGAACTGATGGGCTGCTCCGGCTGCGCGTTCATTGTGTGGTGCTCGAGTACGAAACAGAGGTCGGCCGATTCGTCATGGTCCCGGCGGGCCGTCACCTCTCTGTGCGCCGGGAAGGGGAAATGGTAGAAGGGCGGGGGATGGAAGGCCATTCGCGTTGGGTGCAATCGGGGGGTGGGGGCCGGGGAATGGCCGCGTGCGCTCGAGGCGACCCATAGGACCTATGCGACCTATGCGACCCATGCGATCCATGCGACCCATAGGACCCATAGGACCCATAGGACCTATGAGGCCTATACGACCTATGCGACCCATAGGACCTATGAGACCTATACGACCTATGCGACCCATAGGACCTATGAGACCTATACGACCTATACGACCTATACGACCCATGCGACCCATAGGACCTATGCGACCCGTCTGACTCCCGGCTGTCGTCCTGGCGAGCGGAGGGCGGAGTCCTGGGCGTGCCGTGCAAAACGAAAAACCCCTCGAACGGTGTCCCGTTCGAGGGGTGAGTCATTAGTTGAGACAGGTCTTCGTAACTCCGAGGAGTCAGACCCGTTATGTCACCGAAAGTCGAGGCCGTTAGGCCGCGAACTTAGCGGCGGCGGCGACCAGCGACCAGGCCGGCGAGGCCGAGCAGCGCGGCAGCGCCGGGGGCCGGGACGACGCTGATCGTGACGGCGCCATCGAAGCCCGCCGTGAAGGCGGCTTCCTGCGTCGCGAGGGGCGAGCGGGAGATGGTCCAGCCGAGGCTGCGGTTGCCGTTGTTGACGCGGAGACCGTTGGAGGGCACCGAGAAGTTCACGGTGCGGCTGCTGTTCATCGCACCGGCTTGGAGGTTCATACCGAAGACCCACAGGGGGAGCCAATCGGTGGTGATGATGTCGGGAGCGCCGAGGACGTTGGCCGCGGTGTTGATACCACGGTTACCGGCCGCGTTGTTGCCCGTGCCGGGGGCGTCGGTGCCCGCGGCTTCGGCGAAGTGAACCGCGGTACCAGCCGCGCCACCCGGACGGTGAGCAACGACACCGCCGACCGTGGTCGCGCCGTAGAGGCGGCCGAGGTCAGAAGCGCCGATGCCGTCACCGAAGTTGGGGTTCACAACCGTGGTGGCCGTGAAGGGGAGGACGCTGTCGCCAGCGACGAGGTTCGAAACGACCGGCTGGTGGCGGGCCGAGCCGAGGAGGATGGTCGCCGGGCCGTCGTTACGGACGTAACGGACGGACGTGCGGGCGAGCACCTGAACGGTGGCGCCAGCAGAGTTCACGGAAACCGAAGCCGCGTCGGTCCAGGTTCCGCCGCCGTCGACGGACACTTCGAACTTGAACTGAGAGTTGGGAGCGGCAACAGCAGCGGCCGCCATGCCAGCAACGGCGATCAAAGCAACGATCTTCTTCATGTCTCAATCTCCTCGAAAGTCATTTGAGTGGGCTGACTCAAACCCTTGAACGCAACAGAACGAACAACTCGTTCCTGACCCGCCATAAGAGTACCCGCATTCGGGGCGACCGCAATACCTTTTGATCTCTCTACCCCCGAATTTTGTTGCCAGAACCCCCCTGCGGCGGCATATCCGGTAGTCCAAGGCCCGCGAGACACCCCTTCTGGTGCCCATAACACGCGTTCCTGGTTCGTTTTACACCTGAAATAGGGGAAATCACCTGATCGTGGGTGCCCCGGCGGGCATCCTGCCAGACCCGGTGCCGCTCCGGATCGAATCTCACCGGTTCTTGATACTTTACATGCCAAACAAAGACCGTTTGGCGGCCCACTCGGCCTGCTCCCGTTTGTTCGACGTCGCGATGTCCCCGATTGAGGTGATTCCTCCCCCCTTCACAGACTCACGCAACGCCTCGATCTCCAGCCGCGACAGGTGCACCGACTCGAAGTCGTAGTCGCGCCACGCTTCCACCGTCAGCGGCACGATGGGAGCGATCAGGTCGAGCATCGCTTGTGCGTACACACGGATCTCGTACTGCGCGTGCGAGTCCAGACGCAATGAGAGGAACCTCATCACGTTGTGCAGGTCGCACTTCCAGTACCACTCGGTGTACACGTTCACCGGCAGACCGATCCGCGCGAGCTCGCGCGACACCCCTTGTTCGGTGAGCGCGATGTACTGCGCGTAGAGGCTCTCGACCTGACTCACGTACCGAAGGAAGTCCTCGGCCGTCTTAACCTGGGCCGCGTCGTCTGCCGCGAACGTCTGCTCGCCGCCCTGGCGGTTGTTCTGCGACTGCTTGCGCACCGCGTCCAGCGTCGGGACGTAGAAACGGTCCTGCACGATCGAGTAGCGTGCGGAGTACTCGTTCACGTTGGCCGTGCGGTGGCGGATCCACTGGCGCGCGATGAAGATCGGCATCGCCACGTGGAACTTGAACTCCACCATCTCAAACGGGGTCGAGTGGCGGTGCCGCATGAGGTACCGGATCAGGCCCCGGTCCTCGTTTACCTGCTTCGTGCCCGCGCCGTAGGAGACTCGCGCCGCCTGCACGATCGCCTGGTCGGCGGTCGACCCCTGCGGCACCAGCCGGGGCATCGCATCCACGAGCGCGATGAACCCGTGGTCCAGCACGCGAACCTCACGCCTCCCCGCGCCGCCCATCACGTCCACCATCGGGCCCTCGGGGGCGACTTCGCGCACCGTGGAAGGGGGAAGCCCCATCGGCTTCGGCTCAACTGCGCTGGGAACGGAGGGTCCGGTGGGGGGGAGTGAACTCATGCCCTGAGCGTACACCGGCACGGCGTTCAATTGCTCCACCAACAGCTGGGAATCGAAACGAAAGTCGCTGCTTTTGAAGGGCAAGCGGGTTGCGCGCCGCCCACCTCCGCGCGAACCTGTCGGTTGGCCCCGGCCGTCACCGCGATCGCGGCTTGGCGACCAGTTTCAGCCGACACTCCCCGAGCTTCTTGGCCCTGCGGTACGAGATCGAGACCTCGTCGCCGGGGGCGAAGCCGGCGAGCACGCGGACGAGCTCGGCCTGGTCTCGGACGGGCTTGTCGTCGATCGCGGTCACGACATCCCCTACTTTGAGGGACCCCTCGATGAACTGGGGCTTCATGAGGCGCGTGACGATGACCCCCTCTCCCTCGCCGGCGTCGATCTCAAGTCCCAGGCTCGCCATGCCGGGCTTGATCTCCTCCGGTACTTCGGGCAGGGCCCTCACCCATTCCCGGAACTCGCGGTCGAACTCCTTGGGCGTCAGCGCCAACACCGCCTGAAGCGAGGCCAGGCCGGTGGGGTCGTCGGCGTACGTGCTCGTGTAGTGGGTGTACCACTCCTTCAGCTTCCCCCTCTGATGGAGGAAAAGGAAGATGGCGCGGGCCTGAGCATAATGGGCGAGGGGGACGGTCCCGGTGAACTTGGTCTGCGAGACCTGAACGAACTGCTCTATCTTGAACAGCTTGCCGATCTTCTCGCGTCGCTTGATCAGGTTCGTCCGCCAGGAGGTCGCCGGGATGATCTGCCCTTCCGGCCCGAGGTCGTAGTCTTCCACGAGGCTGCAGAGGCCCTCCATCACCCAGATCGGGTGGCGCTGCCCGAGGCGCGTCATCGAACGCCAATGGAGGATATGGAAGAACTCGTGCCGCAGCGTGCCGCCGAGATCCATCGCGATCAACTGCTTGTTGTCGTGGGTGTACGCCCCGCCGATGGTAGAAAGGCCTTCGAGAGCCTCTTGGCCGTACCGCCGCGCGACCCAGGTCGTGAAATCGTCGCGGGTCGGGAGGATCACGCTGACCCACGCATCGTCGTGCTCCCCCGTTGAGTCGATGATCCCGGGTATCACGTCCGTGTTGGCCCATTCGGCGAGCCGGGCCATTTCAGCCCGCGCGGCCTCGAATGCCGCGGGGTGGAAGGCGGAGCGGTAGGTGAGGCGAAGGCGATCGTCGGTGGAGGTGGCGTATCCGTCCTTGTACTGCTCTTCGAGACGCTTGACGTCGGCGTCGCGCCGGGCCTTTAGGATGATCTCCCAGTTCTCGACGAGGGTCTTGTAGTTCGGGTCCTGGCGGGCGGCGTCCAGCATGGGATCGGCCTGCATGTAGCGGAGGTCGGTAAAGCCGTGCTCGACGGCCTTCACCAGCCACTCGCCGGCATCTTTGGGGTCCCCCTGCAGGGCCCGGGCGCACGCGAGGTTGTAGTAGACGACAAAGTTGTTGGGGTCCGCGGCCAGGTGCTTGCGGAGGAGCTCTTCGGCCCGGGCGTAATCGCCCCGCTCGAAGGCGGCCCCGGTCTCGGCCACCAGGGACTTGACGGTGATCTTCTCGGTCGGCGGGGAGGGCTGGGGTTGGTCCTGCCCGAGCGCGGCGGGGGCGAGAGCGATCACGAGAGCGACCGCGCGGACGATTCGGGAGGGCGTCCTGAGGAGGGGCATCGGTGAGAGGTGCTACGGGTTGGGGAGCGACCAGGATGCGGCCATGAGGGATATCGCCTCGGGGTAGGCGAGGCACTCCTGTTCGAAGACTCGGGCGGCGAGGGTGGTGGGGGTGTCGTCGGGGAGGACGGGGCAGGTCCGCTGGAGGATGACGCTGCCGTGGTCGAACTCGGCGTCCACCAGATGGACGGTGCAGCCGGAGATCCGGTCGCGGGCGGCGAGGACGGCCTCGTGGACGTGATGCCCGTACATTCCCTTGCCCCCGTGCTTGGGGAGGAGGGAGGGGTGGATGTTGAGGATCCTTCCTTCATAAGAGGAAGGGACGTTGAGGTACTTGAGGTAGCCGGCGAGGGCGACGGCTTGGATGCCGGCGTCGCGGAGGGTGGCCTCGAGGTGAGCGGCAGGTACTACCCCGGGGATGATCGAGCAGGGGATACCGAGCTCGGCGGCGCGGGCGACGCCGGGGCAATCGGCGGAGGCGATGGCGAGGTGGATGGAGGCGTTGAGGGAGCGGTCGGCGCAGCGGGCGGCGAGGTTGACCATGGTGCGGCCGCCGCCGGAGAGGAGGACGGCGAGTCGGAGGGGGGGAGTGGAGGGGGTGGAGGGAGGGGGAGGGGGCATGGGTCAGACGGTGGCGGGGGAGGCGAAGGGGATGGGAGAGCCGGAGGCGTCGACGGAGACCATGGTGAGGGTGGCGCTGGTGACGTGGGCGAGGGAGCCGGTGTGGTAGCGTTCGGCGCGGACTTCGACCTGGACGGTGACGGACTTGGTGCCCAGGCGAGTGGTCTTGGTGAAGAAGTTGACGACGTCGCCGAGTCCGACGGGTGCGCGGAAGTCGACGCGGTCGATGGCGGCGGTGACCCAGCGGTGGTTGCCGTGTCGGCGGGCCTCGACGAATCCGGCCTGGTCGATGTAGCTGAGGATGACGCCGCCGAAGATGGTGCCGTACTGGTTGGTATCGCGGGGCATGGTGACCACGCGGAGGGCGAGGCGGGCGTCGGCGGCGGGGTCGAGGGATTCGGAGGGGTCGGCCATGAGGGGAAGATAGGCGGGGTGTGAGGAATTTTCGGTTCTTGCTGGCCGCGCGGGGGCGGAAGTGCGCATGGAGAGGGGACGGGAGTCGTGGAGGCCCGCGTGGGCTGGACGACGAACCAGGAGCGGGCCCTTGGGGGCGCTGCTCGAGATGAAACGACGTTGAACGGCGGGCGCGCGAGGGCGTGAGCGTTCTCGGTGCGCCGCCGACGAAGCAATAAAGGGAGTCTTGAGATGTCGAACGTGAAGATGAGTGCGGCGGTGGTGTGTGCGGTGGCTGGCCTTGCGATG
>JBIKMF010000198.1:0-7428 GCA_044359425.1 Phycisphaerales bacterium | reverse complement strand
CACCCCAAAATCACGCATTGCCTCTGCGATGCCCTTCCATCCGCTCCAATCCCTCGCCCGCGCCGGTGTTGACCCCAGGGCCCTCCTCGCCACCGCCCTCGTCTTCGCCCCCGCCGCCGTGCTCCTCGCCTCCGCCGCGCTCAACCCCCAGCCTCAAACCGCGTGGCACTCCCACGCGTGCACCGCGGCCATCGTGCTCTTCTTCTCGATCTTCACCCCCACCAGCGTCTACCGCTGCACCCGGGCGCTCGGCATCCGCCCCGGTCCCGCCCACGCCTCGGCGATCGCCGCGCTCCTTATCTCCGCGCCCGCGCTCTACCTCGTCCTCTCCACCACCACACTCCTCGGTGGATGGACGTGGGTCCTCGCCTCCAGCTTCCTGCTCGTCACCCTGCACGCCGCGAACCTCGCCATGCACGCGATCGCCGCGACCGCCGCCGCGCTCGCTAGCGCCGCATCCGGCCCGCGAGCAAGAAGGCCATCTCGAGGGCCTGCTGGTAGTTCAGCCGTGGGTCGCAGCGCGTCGCGTAGTTCGTGTTGAGGTCGGCCTCCGTCACGCCCGACGCCCCGCCCACGCACTCCGTTACATCTTCACCCGTCAACTCAAAGTGCACCCCACCCATCGGCACACCCGTCGCCCGATGCACGTCGTACGTCTCCTGCAGCTCCTGCAGGATCGCGTCGAAGTTCCGCGTCTTGATCCCCGTGCTCGTCGTCGTGCTGTTCCCGTGCATCGGATCGCACATCCACAGCGCACGCTCTCCCGCGGCCTTCATTCCTTCAATCAACGGCCCCAGCACCACCGGTGCCTTCCCCGCCCCCAGCCGCGTGATGAACACCAGCTTCCCCGCCTCCTTCTTCGGATTGAGCGCACGCGCCAACGCCAGCACATCCGCCACCGTCGAACCCGGCCCGAGCTTCACGCCCACCGGGTTGCGGATCCCGCGGAAATACTCGATGTGCGCCCCGTCGATCGCCCTCGTCCGCTCCCCGATCCACGGCATGTGCGTCGTCAGGTTGTACCACCCCTCACGCCGCGGCACGCGCCTCGTCTGCGCCTCCTCGTAGTTCAGGTGCAACCCCTCGTGACTCGTGAAAAACTCCACACGGGTCAGATCATCCACCGTCCGCTCACCCAGCGCCTCCATGAACCGCAGCCCATCCGCCAGGTTCGTCGTCATCCGCTCGTACTCGGCCCGCACCGCCGCGCTCAGCGATTCGCGCTTCACGAACGACAAGTCCCAGTACTCCGGGTGATGCAGATCGGCGAACCCACCGTCCACGAGCGACCGGATGAAGTTCAGGGTCAACGCCGCGTGCTTGTACCCACGCACCATCTGCCACGGATCCGGCCGCCTCGATTCCGGCGTGAACTCGTCGCGATTCACCAGGTCCCCAAAGTAACTCGGCAGCGTCACCCCGCCCCGGGTCTCCATCGTCTTCGACCTTGGCTTCGCGTACTGCCCGGCGAACCGACCGATCCGCACGACCGGCAGCTTCCCCCCGTGGACCAGCACCAGCGACATCTGGAGCAGGATCTTCAGCTTGTTCGCGATCAGTGTCGACGTGCAGTCCTGCACGGACTCCGCGCAGTCCCCACCTTGGAGGACAAACCGCTTCCCTTCCTCCGCCGACCCCAGCAACGTCCGCAGGTGCTCGATCTCCCACGACGTCACCAGCGGCGGCAACTCCCCGAGGGCCCGCTCCGCGCGCTGAAGCTCCTCCGAATCCGGGTACTCGACCGCCTGCGCGCGGGCCTTCGTACGCCAACTCGTCGGGTTCCAGCCGCTGTTTGATGGGTCTTCCGTCACGCCCGATGGTAAGCCGCCGCAATCCGCTCGTGAGCCGCCCAGAAATCCGCGAACGACGCCGGGAATCCGAACCCCCGCCCCCAGGCCTCGGCCGCCTCCCCCATCCGCGCCCGCCGCGCCTCATCCACCCCCAAAGCCACCATCGCCTCCCGCCATGCGCCCGCATCGGTCGCCGGCAGCACCATTGCCGTCTCCCCGTCTTTCACCACGCCACGCGGCCCCCCGACGTCCGTCACCAGCACCGGAACCCCCGACGCCTGCGCCTCCAGCACCACCTGCCCCAAAGTGTCCGTCGCCGACGGAAACACAAACACATCCGCGGACGCGTACAACGCCGCCAACTCCTCGCCATGCCGGAAGCCCAGAAAGTCCACACCCTCCCCCGCCAACTCCCGCTGCATCACCCCCCGATAGGGCCCATCGCCCACTACCGCCAACCCCGCCCGCACCCCGCGCTCCGCCATCATCCGCCGTGCCTCCGCCCAAACTCCCGTCACCAGCGGCAACCCCTTCTCCACACTCACCCTGCCGACGTAGAGCATGCGCACATCCGCCGCGCCGCACCCCAGCCGCTCCCAGATCCCCGCATCCCGTCGGTCCGCTCCGAACTTACGCAGGTCGATCCCCGGCTTCAGCCGCGCGATCCGCTCCTCCGGAATCCCAAGCCCCCGCACCGCCGAGGCGTACTCCTCGCTCCGCGTAAACACCGCCCGAAAGGGTCGGTAGAACCACGCCATCGTCGCGGAACACACGTCCGTCAGGCTCTCCTTCCCGATGATCCGCTGCACGTACTCGGGGAAGTCCGTGTGATACACCCCCGCCAGTGGCAACCCCCGCCGCCGCGCAAACCACCGGCCCACTGTTCCCACCGGCCCCGGCGTCGAGACGTGGACCACGTCCGGTGAAAACTCCTGCGCCGCCCGCAGCATCTCCATCACCGGCGGTGCCGCCAGGCTCAGCTGCGGATACGCCGGCATCGCCATCGACGCCGCCGGCCGGAAGTTCCGCACGTTCGTGAGCCCCGGCACCTTCCCCGGCGTGCTCGTGAACACGGTCAACGCGCGCCCCGTACGATCCGCTTCCGTCGCGGCATCACCAATGAACCGGGCCACCCCGTTCACATCCGCCAACGTGTCTGTAAAGAGAAGTACGCGCATCGTCGGCGCGCAGCGTAGTCCCAGCCTGCCCCCGCCACCCGTGAAAGATTGCTGAAACCCGTGGGTCCCTTTCGACATCCAACCCCTGCCGGGACCACACATCACTCAGGAGAACAGTCCATGCCCCGAATCCTTCCCGTCGACCCCGCCACCGCCACCGGTCGCGCCAAGGAGATCTTTGAAGGCCCCCTGAAGGGCAAGCACTTCAATATCTTCCAGTCCATGGCCGCGGCCCCCGCCGTCCTCGACACGTACCTCGCCATGTCGGGTGCTCTGAACGGGACCTCCCTTTCCGCCAAGGAGCGCGAGGTCATCCAGCTCGCGGTCGGTGAGGCCAATAACTGCGGGTACTGCGTCGCCGCCCACACCGTCATCGGCAAGGGCTCCGGCCTCACCGAGACCCAGACCATCGAAGCCCGTCGCGGCAAGCTCACCGACCCCAAGCTCAACGCCCTCTCCCGTTTCGCGCTCGCCCTCCACGAAAAAAGAGGCTTCATTTCAGATTCTGACGCGCGCGACTTCCAGGCCGCTGGCTACTCCCAAGGGCAGATGGGTGAAGT
This sequence comes from Phycisphaerales bacterium, assembly GCA_044359425.1. GTDB lineage: Bacteria > Planctomycetota > Phycisphaerae > Phycisphaerales > UBA1924 > JBEIUO01. The sequence continues at coordinate 3,900 of JBIKMF010000198.1, read as the reverse complement.
GGTTGCGACCTACGCGCTCGCAGTATTCACCAACTACTTCAACCATCTGAACAACACAGCTCTTGACTTCCCCCTTGCACCTGTGCTTTAATGTCTCCATCACCAGCCCCCTCCAAGGCCCGTGAGCCATCTCGGCTCCGGGCCATTTTCGTTTTACACTTCGCGTCGAGCCCGGGGCCTCCGCTCCTAGCCTCTCCCCATCGAATCCGACCTCGCCATCTGCCTCCGCGCCTGGGACTGGAGCGAAACCTCCCAGACCGTCGCCGTCTTCTCCCGCGACCACGGTCTCATCCGTGGCGTGGCCAAGGGATCCAAGCGCGAAAAGGCCAAGTTTTCAGGTGGTTTTGAAGCACCTACGAGAGGTGCCATCTCCTTCTCTCCCAAGCCCACCGAAGGCCTCACCCTCCTCACCGCCTGGGATCTCATCGAGACCTACCCCACCATGCGCCTCAACCTCGATGCCTTCTACTCCGGCATGGGCATGATCGACCTTGCGTACCACGCGCTCGATGTTCACGACCCACACCCCGGTCTCTTCGAGGCCCTCGCCAACTCCCTCTCCTCCCTCCGCGACCCCCGCCTCGCCGACCGAGCTTTGCTCACCCTCCTCTGGGCCGTCCTCGACGAAACCGGCCACCGCCCGGAACTGGACGCCGACGTCCGATCCGGCGAAACCCTGGACCCCGCCCCCACCTTCGGCTTCTCCCCCCGTTTGGGTGGAACCCTGAAGGACGAAGGGTCGGGGAAGTTCGACCGGGAAGGCGGGGCCATCTGGCGGGTCCGGGCGACGACGGTTGACCTCCTTCGGCTGCTCGCCCGTGGTCAGGCCGTGGGAACCACCGAGCCCGCCCCGATCTCCCGGGCGACCCGCCTCCTCGCGCTCTACTACAAGGAGGTCTTCCGGGTCGAGCCGCTCATCCTGAAGAGCCCCTCGAACAGGGGGTCTGACTCGTGATCGACCGTCGCAGCCTGTCGTTCATGCCGGCCCACCTGACCGGGGTGGTCCTGACCCAGTCGACCTCGATGGCGATCCAGGCCCTCCTCGCGGTCATGGCGCGCAAGGAGTTCGGGGCCAACAACTGGCAGACCCTGGTGATGACCGCGGCGCCCACGGTGCTCTTTACGCTCAGTGTCTTCTGGAACCACCTGTTCAACCACCTGAGCTTCCGGAAGTACGCGTTTGTCTTCTGGTGTGTGTCGGCGGTGCCGCTGGGGTTGATGGCGACGGCCACCAACGTGTGGTGGTTCATGATCCTGCACGTGCTTGCAAGTGCTGGTGGGGCAGGGTATTACCCCGCGGCGAGCGAGGTGCTCAAGCACATCTACCCGGCCGAACGCCGGGGGCGGATGTACAGCATCATCTGGGCCCTCAGCATGGTCTGCAGCGCCGGGGTGGCGTACGGCCTCGGGATGTGGCTGGAGCGGACGCCGGAGGCATTCCGGTACTTCTTACCTGCCGCGGCCGCGCTGCAAGCTCTTGGGATGTGGATGTTTGTGACCCTGCACGAGCGCACGGGCGGCGACGGGGGCCGGAAGATTCTCACCGGGGACCTGTTGCAGCTTTCGTCGATCGTCGAGCCCGTGACGCACATGAAGGAGGTCCTCCGGACCGACCGGAACTTCGCGTTGTACGAGGCGGCGTACATGACGTACGGGGTCGGGTGGATGATCGCGTACGCGCTGTTGCCGGCGTTCGTAACCGACAAGCTGCACATGGGTTACGAGCAGATCGCGGGGTCGACGCAGGTGGCCTACCTGATCGGGATGGTCTGCCTGATCTTCCCGGCGGGGCTCCTGATGGACCGCCTGGGTGCCGCGCGGACCACTGGGCTCTCGTTCCTGCTCTTAGCGGGGTACCCGGCGGGGCTGCTGCTGGTGAACAGTCCGAACGACCTGTGGTGGGTGTCGGTGTACTACGGGCTGGTGCACACGGGTGCGAGCGTGGGGTGGATGCTGGGGCCGGTGAGCTTTGCGCCGTCGCAAGACAAGGTGCCGCAGTACGTTGCGATCCACGCGACCTTCGTGGGGATCCGTGGGAAGATCTTCCAGCTCCTGGGGGTCTTCCTGTACGACCGAACGGGGTCGTTCACGCTTCCCTTCATCATCGCGGCGGGGGCGTATGCCTGGAGCGCGTGGCAGATGTTTGCGCTTTGGCGAAGGATGAACCCTCCCAAAGCCCAAACAGACGATGCGATTGCCCGGAAGCAATAAGAAGGTCCTTGGGGGTTTCGGGCGAATGCCCTATCTTGGCGGGATCGGGTTGGCCGGTGGTGCGTATCACTTGGCTTCCCGGGATTGCCGATGAGGAGGGGGCGGCGGTCCTTCGTGTTCCCGGACGTGTGTGTGCAACCCCAGTAAGAGAGATCCGTGATGAAGCTCCAGAGCGTTCGTGCCGCGGCTTGCGGCGTGGTTTCGGCGGCGGCCCTGTTCGCATCGTCGGGTACGGCGTCGGCCCAGAGTTTCTCGTCACAGCAGATCGTGGCGGGGCTTTCGCAGCCGCTGGATTTCGTGGCTCAGCCGGGCAATGACGGGCGGATGTTCATCGTCGAACAGACGGGCGCGGTCCGGATATTCAATCTTGCGACGAACACGGTCGGGGGGAACTTCATCCATCTCGGGCCGGCGGGGATCGGAGGTCTGGGGCTGACGACGGCGAGCGGTGAGCAGGGCCTTCTGGGTTTGGCGTTCCATCCGAACTTTGCGACGAATGGGTATTTCTACGTGAGCTACACGGCAACGGGGACCGGGGCCTCGGTATTGGCGAGGTATCGGGCGCTCGCGCCGTACACGACCTCGAACGCGTACGACCCCGCGACTCCCGCGGTGATCCTGCGCACGGTCTCGCAGCCCTTTGCGAACCACAACGGCGGGCATCTGGAGTTTGGTCCTGACGGCAAGCTGTACTGGGGCATCGGCGACGGCGGGAGCGCGAACGACCCGAACGAGCTCGCGCAGAACGTGGGGAGCCTCCTCGGCAAGATGCTGCGGCTGGACGTTGACAACGTCGCGGGCAACTACCGCGCGACCGACAACCCTTCGGCGACGGTGGGCAGCCCGAACGCGAACTGGAACGACGACATCTGGGCGATGGGCCTTCGCAACCCGTGGCGGTTCAGCTTCGACAAGCTGACCGGCGACCTGTGGATCGCGGACGTTGGGCAGGATGCCTTCGAGGAGATCAACTTCCAGCCGGCGCTGACGGGTTCAAACATCAACACGGTGGGCACGCGGAACTACGGCTGGGATTGCCGCGAGGGCTTCGTGAACGGGCCCGTCGATTCGAACTGCACGCTGCTTGGGACTTACACGGACCCGGTGCGTGTGGAGAGCCACGCGACCGAAGGCGCGTGCTCGATCACGGGTGGATACGTCTACCGCGGGCCGGGTCTTCCGTCGCTGAACGGGACGTTCTTCTTCGCTGACTATTGCGGCAACTACGTGAAGTCGTTCCGCTGGAACGGGACGGCGCAGACCGATCAGCGGACCTGGTCGAACCTGGCGGTGGGCAGCATTGTGGCGTTCGGCGAGGACAACATCGGCGAGTTGTACATCATCAGCATCGCGGGCGCGATCTACAAGATGGTGCCCCCGGCGTGCGGGTGTCCTTGCATCATCACCCCGGCGGACACGCAGGTCTTCACGGACAACTTCCAGACCAACCTCGGCTGGACGGCGACGGTATCGGGTGCGACGTCCGGCGGGTGGCAGCGTGGCGTTCCGGTGAACGATGCGGGGTGGGCGTACGACCCGGAGTCCGACTCTGACGGTTCGGGTCAGTGCTACATGACGCAGAACGCGGCTGGCAACACCGACGTTGACGGCGGGAGTGTGATCCTGACGTCGCCGGCGCTCAACCTCGTCAACCTCGGCGGCGGTCGACCCGGCGGCGATGTGATCATC
>JBIKMF010000197.1:0-7449 GCA_044359425.1 Phycisphaerales bacterium | reverse complement strand
GACGATGTCCAGCGACCACCGCGTCGTCGACGGCGCCATGGCCGCCCAGTACCTCGCCACGGTGCGTGAACTCCTCGAGAAGCCCGCGAGCCTGCTCGTCTAACCGGGCCCCGAACATCCACGAATAGATCCTCGCGCCCACTCCGCCGCAACGCGGAGTGTTGTGCACTTGAGGGTCGGAACGATTCGCAAAGCAGATTCACCAGCCACGGTCAGAAGACAGCGTTGCCATGATCTGTTTTTGTATGTATGATTATATCTACATCGTGGGACACTCGAATGCACAAACGACTCCGCCCCCTGCTCCGCCAATGGACCCGCCTCGGCGCCGGCTTTGACGCCACACCATCCGCCGAATGCCCCGACCTCGAGCGACTGCTCCTCGAAACCGCACGCGAAGCCCCTGGCATGGCACGCCTGTTCATCATGGCGGCAACCTGGCTGCACCGCTACGGGGACCTGATCGCCAAGCACCGCCTCAAACGGCTGATCCGCGATGAACTGGAACGCCAGCATCGACCCACCCTCGGCCTGCTCCTGAACATCGCTCAGCAGGGCACACACCCGGCGCAGTTCGCATCCATCATCCGTGAACTCGCCCCCACCCCCGAGCCTCGCCCGCTCTTTGACGTCGAGCGTTCCTCTCCAACGCTCGCCGAGCGATCACGCCGCCGAGCCTCGCCGATCTCCGCACGCTGGGGATTGTGGTGCGAGGAGATCGAGTTCAAGGACGACGCCCTTCGGCCGGCGTCATGGCTCATGGACCGCAACCCCGGGCTCATCACGCGGGCCGACTTTCGCGGCGACCTTCGCGCGTCCGTGCTGGCCGCCCTCAAACACGACGCGGGCGCCGGCCTGAGCGAACTCAGCCTCGCCCGCACATGCGGCGGCTCGCGTGCACAGGTCCGCAGCGCGCTCGACAACCTCGAACTCACAGGCAAGGCCCGCCGATCACGCACCGAGCACGACCGCCGCACACACATCAGCCTCGGTTGATCCAGCCACGAGGTCCGGGGCGTGCCGCCATGCTCGGCTGCTCTCTTTCGACCCACAACCTCATCCCCCCAGTCTACCCTCACCAGACGATCCATCCAACCCCCTTTCCGAGACCCAAAACCGTGCTTCAAGCGATCTTTTTCGACTGCGACGGCACCCTCGTCGACTCCGAACTCATCATGAACTCCGTCATCTCGGACTTCCTGGCCCGCAGCGGGGTTATCATGTCGCCGCACGAGTGCATCCGCACCTTCATCGGCACCAACCTCGCTTACGTCGTCCGCTGGGTTCAGGAACACAAGGGGGTCACCCTCCCGCCCGACTTCATGGACAGCATCCGCCCGCTCGTCCGAGAGAAATGCCGCACCGAGCTCCGCGAGATCCCCGGCGCCAAGGCCCTCCTCTCCTCCCTCACCCTCCCCCGCGCGGTCGTCTCCAACAGCGGCCACGAGTACCTCAGGCTGGCGCTCGGTGTCACCGGCCTTCTCGAACACCTCGAGCCAAACGTCTTCAGCGCCCACGACGTCCAACACTCCAAGCCCGCGCCCGACGTCTACCTCCACGCCGCACGCTCCATGAACGCCCACCCCCACCACTGCCTCGTCGTAGAAGACACCGTCGCCGGTATCACCGCGGCAACCGCCGCCGGCATGCACGTCGTCGGCCTCGCCAGCGGCCCCCACGCCGACCAGCACTACCGCGAACAACTCCGCCGCGCAGGGGCGTTCACCATCGTCGATTCTCTCTCCGACGTGCACGCACTGCTCGAGAACCCGATCCAATGAGTGGATCGTCGTGAAGGGGATCGTCACGCACCGTCGATTCGTGTCAGGAAGGGTCTGTTGATGGAAACTGGGTAAGGACAGTTGGCATGCAACCACGAACGGCAGCGACAGTCGAACAACTCCGAGAGTCGCAGTGGTTCGCGCGCGTGGGCATTCACGACGCTCCGTCCACGGCGGTGTTCGCGTCGTCCTGGCAGGAGGCGATCGATCTATGCTCAGCCGCTGAATGGGAGAACTACCAGTTGGAAGCGGCGAATCTCTTCCGCGAGGCCCTGTTCAGGAAATCGCCGCTGCGATACGCCGAGTGGAACAACCATGTCCTCGCGGTACGACCGGTCGCGATTGAGATCGCGCAGGAGCGCTGCGCCGCGGTCGAGTTGGATGTCCCGGACCGTGGGCGGTTCTTGGAGAGTGTCGAATGGGACATGATCCACCTGCTTGTCGAAGCCGAGTACGCTGATGTCCTTGAACCCGGGTTCTTCTGCCGCTTGGGTTGGTGGTACGTGAACGGCCACTTTCCGTGCGGCTGGCGCGGACCGTTCTCAATTGAGGGACGACTCGTCGTCTACTGACGCGATCCTCGGTGCCTGCGACCTGCCGCGAGCGTTACGCGTACAGCCCCGGCGGCGATGGAGGTTAAGCCGAGTTCGGCCCCGCTGGATTCGCCGCTGTTCGGGCAGATCGACGAGGCGGCTGACGAGACGTTCGAGCGGTCGTTCTATGATCGAGGGAGGAGCCCGCAGCATGCGAGCGTGTCGGGTTGCGTTGTTGTTGCGGCGGGCAAACCCGGCTCACGGTTGCGCGCGTGGATCAAGGGGAAGTCCTGCAGCATTCTTCTGACGAGCGGGCGTGCGAACGGAGGCTGATCAAGTGCGAGCGTACTGCCTGACAGATCACGTGAAGTATCAAATGGAAGCCGCGAAGTACGTGATTGGTCCAGTCACGTACGATCTACGCTACCGAAGGGAGGGGCGGAAGCGGGTCGAACTTACTCCGACGCCGACGCAGGAAGGGCCTCCCCTCACCGTTGCAGGCAATGTGTTCGCGATGCCCCCGATTTACTGGGCGCCGGGCGGGGAGCGTGGTCTCATCGTTCACGAGTTGCTCGAACCGTTGCTCCAACCGCGATGCACTTGTCGGTTTGGGCCTATCGAATGGAAAAGGGCATTTTGGGTTCCGTACTACCACTCGCTCCCAACCTCGTCGGCAGCGGAAGCACACTTTGAGTTTGTGTACGAGATGATCGGGATGGAGACCGTTCCAGATGTAGACGCGCTGCCGCGGAAAGGGGAGATTCCGCCGCCGACCTGTTACAAGGAGTGGATCATCGGCTGGCCCACTTCGGAAGAGAAACAGGAGGTGGAAACCTCTATGGGCACAAACTGGCTCCCGCGTGCTGCAGCGCTAGAGCGCCACGGCGCGCTGTGGTGGTCTTTCGGTTTCTTCCTCCGCGAGGACGTTTTCGAGTTGCTGAACCCGTTCATCGTGCGGCCGCACCTCGTGGTTCAGGTTTGGGACGTTCAAGAGGACGGAGCGACGCGGTTGCACGACATGGATCTGCCGTCTGAACCACCGCGTGGCGAACTGAGATACATCGAGGCCCCGGAGGAGTGACGACACCAGCGGCAGCCGTGCCGTCAATCTGGCACACTTTCGGCACGCGACCTCCGGGAACGACGCGCAGCCCTTACGCAGCAAGGCCTCCTCGCGATCGACCGACGAGGTTCAACTCCGAGATCCCCAGTTTTCCCGCATGACTCTGAGCGTGCCCCGGTGCGGCGAGAACAGTGCACCAAGACTCCGCAATGTTCTATGATCACCAGCGGCAGCACGCCAACCCGGGATCCGTCGGCCCCGTCGAGTTGGAGAAACGGTTCGTTGGATAAGTTCCGTCGACGGAAAGTGGATCAGGCAGCAGTCGCGGGTCTGCCATCGCGAGATGCCTGCGTTTCATCCGGCACCAGTCAAGCCCGACATGCACGAGCAGATGATGGAGCACGAATTGACCGTCGATGTACGAAGCAAGGTGCACCGAATACTCCGAGCGATTCCGTCGTTCAGCTCGTGCGAGCGATGGAACGACGCGGCACACCTCGCTCAGCTGCGGTCGCCTCTTCGGCCTGACGAGTCCTTGTTGGGCTATTACCAGGACCAACCCGGTCGCATCGATGAGACCATCCTCTTCACGGATCAGGGGCTCTATGTCCGAGAGACAGAGTCCTGGGCGGCGGCACGGTACACGGACATCTTGAGTACCGATTGGTTCGGTTCCCAGAAGACAGAAGCAGCGGGGATCGAGCTTCGATTGGCGTCGGGGGAAACGCTGACTCTCCCAGTACGTGGAGGCAACGAGCGTTTTCGAGATGCGTTCGAAGTGCTTCGGTTCATAAACCGCGTTTCCTCAGGCTGATACCTGCCTTTACACGCTTGATCTCCTTCGCAGCCCAACGGCCCCCTGACCGCTACGACGTTCGTCGAGCGCCCAACCCCAACCGGTCGGCACGCACACCCACCCTGTGTACAACGAGGACCGGTGTGGGTACATCAGCCTCGGCGACCGTGAACCCGACGCGCCGCTGCGGACGGCGGAGAGGCCGGCCGAGGCCCGAGGCGAGGGCGCGGCAGTTGGAAGGCGAGTGAGTGCCCGGGGTGCCTGAGCGCGACGAACTTCGCGTCCCGGTGGAGTACTCGGTACTCTATCAAAGCCAGCGCGGATCACGCCAGAATCGACGACATCAAGACCGTCCTGGGTGACGCGAGTGGGTTCGAGTGAAAGGCGAATGACATGGGTGTGGTAGCATGCCTTACGTTCACGGTTGTCGACCCGAAGGCGCGGGCGTTGTCCGTCATGATGCAGGCATTGCGGAGGCTCGGTCGCGAGCGAACGGACCACGATGGCAATCTCGTAGTGTGTACGAGCCTGCCCGACGGCGAGCCGCCCGATCGCCTGGCGTCAGACGAAGAGATCGAACGCGATTTTGCTCGCGGCGAGCCATTCATCATGATCTTCAATCGCCCCGGGGAGTACTTCGCGATGGACTCGATCACCTGCTATGCAAAGCGGGAAAACGGCGTGTCCAAGATCGAGCTGAGCACCAGGGAAGCGAAGTACGACACGTACGATCCCGGCCCCATGTTTGCCGAGACGATGAAAGCGTTCTCTGATCACTTTCTGAAGTTCACAGTGGAGTATGAGGCTTCGTAGGGAACGGAGTCGCGGGAGCGAGTGAGCGGACTCGGGTGCCAGCAAGGCGGAGTCACCCCTGCCCCACGCTCGGCACGCTATCGGCACGCACGTTGGCCGGAACGCTCGAAACACCCACGAAATAGGCCTCGGCGCCGCCTGCCGACCAGGTTCACATCCTCGATCCCCAGTTCTCCCAGCGAAACGCGAGTGACTGCCCGACTCCACCGGGTCGCCTCCCCCGACAACGCCCCGTGATTCTCGGACTCGCCCCTCGCCAAAGACCCCCACTCCTCCCGCAATACACTCTCGGATTGGGCGTTCAGCCGCCCCGAGACAAGACCCGCGACCGTGCGGGAACACAGGGAGTAGAGAGACATGCGTTCACTCGCCGCCGCGGCCGTCGTTGCCATCGTTGCCCCCGCCTTCGGGGCCATCACCACCACCACCGGCTCGGCCACCATCACGCCGATCCCGCCTTCACTCACCATCGGCGCGTTCGAGAGCGACACCCAGGTGCCCGTGATGTTCGAGCGCAACCGCATCCTCCCCGAAGGCCAGGAAGTCGACATCTCGCAGATCGGCCTCGTCGATCAGCTCAGCGACCTCACCCCGGGCCTCATCCCCGCCGGCACCCGCGTCGCCAGCTACATCTTCCACGCCGACGGCATCGGCACCGGCAACCACGTCTTCGAAGGCTCGGTCACCTTCGACGAAGACATCCTCGGCATCATCGTCGGCACCACGCGCCTCAACAACACCGACAACCGCTTCGGCGCCGTCGGCACGACCTACTGGAACGGACCCAGCCGAGGCCTCGACCTCGCCACGAACCCGGGCAACGACACGCTCCTGCTCTCCGTCTCGCGCAACACCGTGAGCTTCCGCCTCGTCGTCGGCGAAGCCATGGACGAGTTCCGCGTGCTCACCGCCGTTCCCACTCCCGGCTCCTTCGCCGTCGCCGCGCTCGCCGCCGCCACCACCCTCCGCCGCCGCCGTTCACGCGCCGGCACGCTCTGAATCGACGCGTGTTCTGCACAAATTCCGCGGGAACTTCGGAACAGTCGACACCCAAACCGGGCAGCAAAGTGGCGTTCTGGAGCCCCCAGAGCCCTTTCTCATCTCGGTTCTCACATTCCGTTCACGCCCAAAATCCCGGACCCGCCACCCCGCCTAGTATCCACGAGTCTGAAAGCCGCCTCGTTCTCGGAACAGGGCGCTCGCAGGTCACCGACGCTCTTCCTTTGCCCGAGTAACAGCACCGGTATCGAATGTCTCACGGGCTTGGGTAGATGCAGTATGAAAATGTACGTCGGAAACTTGTCGTTCAGCACTTCTGAGAGCCAGTTGCAGTCGTTGTTCGAGCCGTTCGGCTCGGTCGCTTCGGCTTCACTCGTCATGGACCGCGAGACGGGCCGTCCCCGCGGTTTCGGCTTTGTGGAAATGCCCAACGACGCCGAAGCGAAGGCAGCGATCGCTGCTCTCAACGGCAAGAACGTCGATGGCCGTGACCTGACCGTCAACGAAGCCAAGCCCCGCGAAGGCGGCGGTGGTGGTGGTCGTGGCGGCTTCGGTGGCGGCGGCGGCGGTGGTCGCGGCGGCTTCGGCGGTGGTGGCGGCGGCGGTGGCCGCGGCGGCCGCAGCGGCGGCTGGTAATCCCTCGCGAGTGTCGCAAACCGCGGCACAGCAAGTACAAGTTCAACAGGGCCCCGGGCAACCGGGGCCTTGTTCTTTTTCCAGGCACGAGATGCCCCACTCATGCCACGGAAAATCCCTCGTACTGAGCCCTCTTCGTCCGATCCAAGCCCCACGCATAGACGCTCCCTCCGGCTCGGACTAGCATCGCCCGTGCTTGCTCGGAGTTTGCCGATCCCCAGCGCGGGAGTGCCGCTCCGAAGCTCGGGCCCTCAAGAGGCCAAGGAGGAGCACATGAACAAGACACGCGTACCGCTTCTGGCTTTCGCCGCACTGGGCGCCGTCGCCGCACCATCGTGGGGCACGGACCTGGTCACGATCCGTGTGGGCACCTTCACCTCATCGAACACCGCCGAGTACGTGCTCACCGAGGCCGGTCTGACCCACCACATGGACGGCAACAGATGGTTGCCGCTCAGTCAGTTCGAGATCTGGGACGACGCTTCCGCGAGCAACGTCCCGATGAACGACCCCAACGCTCGCGAGCTCGCGCATCTCGACTCGATGAGCTACCGCTTCGCGGATCAATCCTGGAACGGCTGGTTCACCCCCAACCCAATCCGGGAGCAGCGCACGGCCCTGAGCCTCACCGCCAACCCCGACGAGGACATCTGGGTTCAAGTTCGGATGAACTACCAGCCCACCACCTTCGCAAACGCCTGGCCCTACGCGATGACCGCATTCGATGGCAGCACCTGGATCGACGATCAGTGGAGCACCGAGCTGAGTCTGCGGGACAACAACGCGGATGGTGTGCGGTTGATCGGCATGCTGCCCGGCGAGATGTCG
>JBIKMF010000196.1:0-7543 GCA_044359425.1 Phycisphaerales bacterium | reverse complement strand
CACGCGGGGCAATGGGCGGGGGGGGATGACGGTGCCGGGGGGGGCGCCGGCGGATGGGGAGTTCGTGCAGGCGGCGATTGCCCGGGCGCACGGGATGAAGGTGACGCGGGTGTTGACCGCGGCGGAGGCGTCGGGGCTGGGGTTTGATGAACCCACGGCGGTGGTGGTCAGCGAGACGCGGGTTGGGGGCGGGGGGATGTCGGTGGTTCAGGAGGCGGTGATCGGGAACGCGGCGGATGTCTCGGGGGAGAGCGCGTACGTGCGGGGGCGGGGGGTCTGGGTTGAGGGTGACGGGAAGGAGCGGGCGGCGTGGGGGCCGGTGGTGTTTGTGGTCGAGCGGAGTTCGATCGAGCGGCTGACGGCGGACCCGCGGGCGTATGTGTCGAAGCGGGCGGTGGAGTCGCCGGCGGCGGACGTGCTGCGCGTGGTGGTGCGGGTTGGGGGGGGGGAGCGGGAGTATCGGCGCGAGTTGAACGGGTGGAGCGTGAAGGAAGGCGCCGTGGGGGAGGTTGGTGCGCTCGTGGGGTTGCTGTGCGAGAAGGACGCGGGGATGCCGGCGTTGGCGGAGCCCACGGGGTGGCGGGCCATCGCGGAGGTGGAGTTGAGCGGGTCTGGTGGGGCCCTGGCGAAGGTGGTGGTTGGCGAGGGGAAAGGGGCGAAGGGGGAACGAGTGCTGGTGGTGAAGACGGCGGAGGTGTGGCGTGAGTACGCGTGGGAGGCTGGGGTGGGGGCGTGGCTAGAGTAAGAAACGCCGGACGGCCCGTGGGGCGCGTCCGGCGTGTGGGTGATCCCACTCTCTCGCTCCGAGTGGGGTGCGAGATTCTCAACGCAAGGCGGCGGGGCTGCTCACGCGGAAGAGGGCTAGAGTTTTGCACCCCGTTCTTCCGGGGCATGGAGCGATAAACATGAACCGTTCGGCGATGCTGATTGCGGCGATGTGTGTGGGGATGGTGGGATGCGAGTATCTCCCGATTATCGACAATGGGCCTTCGAACCCGACGCCCTCCCCCGCTCCGAGGCAGACACCGAACGACAACGAGGGTGACGCCCCCAGCCAACCCGCGCGCGGGACCGTGACCGGGAACGTGATGCTGAAGGTGAAGATGGCGGTGAACCCGGACGCGGAGTTGGTGGTGGAGCTGATCGAAATGGCTCCGCTCGTGAAGGGGCAGACGTCGGCGGAGCCCAAGCGGATGGGGGACTACCGGATCGCGACCAAGGGCAAGAGCGGGCCGTGGGCGTTCACGATTCCGTACGAGACGGCCAAGATCGACCAGGGCAAGCTGTACGGCGTGCAGGCGAAGATCATGCTGGGCGATCAGGTGCTCTTCAAGTCGGCGAAGGCGTCGATGGTGCTGACGAACGGCAAGGACGCGCGGACCGACGTGACGCTGATGCCCGCGAACTGATCGAGCGCAGGTTGATCGTCGTGATCACGAGCCGGTGCGCGAGGGCGGACGTGATTGCATGCGCGTGAGCTGGGCGGTGGCCCAGGTTCGCCATTGCTCGGTCTCGCCCCGGAAGGCGATCGTCCGCAGCATGTCGGCCGTATCGGGCGAGGTGGTGTTCGAGCGGATCTGTAGGCGGGTCAGGGCCTGGATGGTCTGGATGTGCTCGGGCTGGGACTCGAGCGCGGAGCGGTACTCCGCGAGGGCTTCGGTGGTGCGGCCGGCCCTTTCCAAGGTGATCGCGAGGTTGAGGCGTGGGCTGGGGTGGCCGGGCATCAGCTTCTTGGCCCACTCGAACTCGTTGGCGGCCTCGAAGAGTTCCTCGCGAGCGAGCAGGATCGCACCGAGGTTGTTGTGCGCGGGGCCGCAGTAGAGGTCGGCCGCGAGCGCGTCGCGGAGGAGGCGCTCGGCGGCGGCGGGTTCCGCGGTGCGTGCGGCGAGCTGCGTGAGGCGCTCGGCCTCGGCGGGGTTGCGTGCGGACTCGGAGGGTGGTGCGTAGGGGGACGTGGACGCACGCGGGGCGCACCCGGTCACGAGAATCAGCAGCAGGGCGGGGACGATGGTGCGGGTCATGGGCGTGCGGAGTCCGGTTGAGTGGTGAACTGGCGGGAAATCGCCGCGGGTGGAGCCGGGGCTTCGATCGTGAGGGTGGCCCGCAGCGGCTGATGCGCGGCGCTGAGGTTGGTGGGGCGCATGATTGGGGCGATCTCGATCGCGGTCACGGTCCATCCGGCCTCTGCGGCGCGAACGGAACTCAGGAAGACGCCGAGTTGCTCGAGCGAGAGTGGTTCGAGCGTGAACGAGGCACGCTGGTTCTCCGATGTGGGGTCGGTCGGCCCGATCGGAGTCAAGGTGCGAAGGGTGCTCGGTTCGAGGCGTGCGTCGTGGAGCGAGGCTGACACGTGGTCCACGAGATCGGCGGGCCCGCCGGTGGGATACGACGTTGCGGGGCTCTTCGATCGGAGTTCGCTGAACTCGGCGAGGTCGGCCGCGAGTGCCGCGCTGCGGGTGAGGGAATCGTCGAGTCGTGCGGCGGCGGAGCGGTGGTGCAGGAGCGAGAGCGTGACGGCGGCGATGCCGCAGAGGAGGGTGAAGATGAGTTTCACGGGCGATCTCCGGGAGCGGGGGTCATGCGGAAGGAGATCGTGCGCGCGGAGTCCGACGCGAGCAGGGCGGGCTCGTGGAGCGTCCACCCCGGCGGAGCGATGAACCGGCGAGAGAGTTCCTGCTCACCCGCGGGGACGCGGATCGAGAACCGGATCTGCGTGGGCGTGACCACGAGGGAATCGGTGTGGACTTCTGGGAGATCGGTCGGCCAGGTTTGCAGCAGGGACGCGAGCGCGGTCGCGGCGTCGAAGGGTGGTGCCTGCGGATTCGCGGCCGCCGCGCGGAGGCGGTCGAGTTCGGCGCGGAGGGTTTCGGGCGTGAGGTTGATCGAGGTGAGGGAGGCGGTTGCTGCGGTGTCTATTGCGAGTGCGGAGGTTTGGGCCTGATGGGCGCGGTGCAGGAAGCCCAGCGAGAGGATGATGGCGATGCCAGCGGTGGAAAGCGTGGCGATCCGTCCGCGGAGGTTCTTCTGGCTTCGGAGGTCTTGGGGTTGAAAGGGGCCGGTTCTGAAGTTGAGGAGCGAGAGCGTCTGTGCGCGAAGCTCGGGCGAGAGATTCGCGAGTTCCGGTAGATCGGGAAGCGTGTCGGGGTGGAGCGTGTGCGCGGCGTGGCCGATCAACTCGCACGGCGCGGCGCACGCGAGGGTGCGGCGATCCGGGAGCGGCGCGAAGACCGCGAAGAGGTCGTCGGCCGGTGACGGAACGAGTTCGAGGAGTGCGTCGAGTGCATCGGTGGAATCGGCGCGGGCCGAGTGGGTCGGACCGGGGACGGTGGTCTCGAGCACGGCCCAGTAGAGCGAGGTGCTGGGGAGTGTCTCGGTGCTCATCGCGCGCGATCTCCGGGGCGCAGGGGCAGGGAAACCGGTTGCGCGACGGGGCCGAGTGTGATCCGCGATGGCTCGATGGCGATCACGTCGCGCCCGCTGATCGTGTCACCTTGGACGACGCTGTGCACGCGGCCCGTGTCGGGATCGAAGAGCGAAGCGCGGAGGCGGGGAGCGCCGGCGGGCGAGGAATCCGTGTGGATCGCGAGAAGTTGGAGCTTGAGCGGAGCGACCGGGACCGGGGGTGCTGGTGGCGATGGCTCGGCAACTTGAGCGGGCGAAGTCCACAGCGTGGCGGAGAACGCGGCGAGGCTGAGTGGCGATTGGTTTGGAAGAGACGGTGGGGTCGCTCGCTCGGGTTGAGCGGCGGTGATAGGGGAAGGCGAGGGCGAGCGGAGTGCCCAGATGATCGAGGCCGCGAGGAGGAGCACGCACGTGACGCTCAGGTGCCGGGTCTTGCGGCGAGAGGCGAGCAGAAGCGGTGCTGGAGCACTCATGCGGGCACCTCGACGCCGGAGAGGACGCGGTCGACTTCGCGCGGCGTGGTGGCGCCGGAGGCGATGAGGTCTGCGCCGGCCTGGGCGAGTGTGCGCATACCGGCGGCGGCGGCCGCGTGTGCGATGACGGGTGCGGGTGAGCGTGACGCGATGAGTTCGCGGAGGTGGTCCGTGATGAGGAGGAGTTCGAAGAGACCGGTGCGGCCGAGGAAGCCGGTGGAGAGGCATTGGTCGCAGCCGTTGCCGCGGCAGGGCTGGTGGAGCGTGCGGACGAGGCGCTGGGCGAGGACGGCGGTGAGGGAAGTGCTGACGAGGTAGGGTTCGACGGCGAGGTCGAGGAGGCGAGCGACGGCGCTAGGGGCGTCGGCGGTGTGGAGGGTGGAGAGGACGAGGTGGCCGGTGAGGCTGGCTTGCACGGCGATGCGGGCGGTTTCTTCGTCGCGGATCTCGCCGATCATGATGACGTCGGGGTCTTGGCGCAGGATGTGGCGGAGGCCGGATGCGAAGGTGACGCCGCGCTTGGGGTTGAGCTGGGTTTGGCTGATGGCGAAGCCCGCGGTGGCGAGGTCGTACTCGACGGGGTCTTCGATGGTCATGATGTTGAACTCGCAGCCGCGGGAAGGGTCGGCGGTGGAGCGGGAGAGTTGGGCGAGCGCGGCGTAGAGGGTGGTGCTCTTGCCGGAGCCGGTAGGGCCGGAGACGAGGATGATGCCGCTGTCGCGGGCGATTTGGGTGCGGAAGGATTCGTCGATGGGCAGGGGCATGCCGAGCGCGGCGAAGCTGAGTTCGTGCGGCGAGTTGGCGGAGTCGAGGAGGCGGATGACCACGCGTTCGCCGTATGTGGTGGGGAGCGTGGAGACGCGGAGGTCGACGCGACGGGACTCGAGCGTGACGGTGGTTCGACCGTCCTGCGGGGCGCGTTGCTCGGCGACGTCGAGCCCGGAGATCACCTTGATGCGGCTGGTGATCGCGGGCGCGGCGGAGGTGGGGAGCTCACGGACGGTGTGGAGCACGCCGTCGAGGCGGTAGCGGATGAGAAGTCGATCGCTGAGCGGCTGGAGGTGGACGTCGCTCGCGCGGTGCTGTACGGCCTGGAAAAGGAGCAGATCGACGAGGCGGACCGCGGGGGCCTTGCCTGTTGTGGAGAGGATGTCGGAGTTCTGCAGAATCGCGTCGATCTCGTGCTGCGGGTCGGTCTGCGGGGCGTCGAGCGTGAGGGCGGCGACGGCGTCGTGGGCGGGGTTGGCGTAGGCGTGGTCGATGAGTGCCGCGAGCGCTGAGGCGGAGACGCGGGTGCAGCGGGTCGCGGGGACGCGAAGCGCGGTGCGGGTGTTCCAGATCGCGGCGGCTGGCGTGCGGTCGGTGACGAGGAGTTGCTCGGTTGAGTCGGAGCGGCCCGCGCTGAGGATGAGGTGACGGCGTGCGAAGTCGCGGGGGATCGCGGCGAGGAACTCGCGCGAGGGGGGCGGGTGCGGGAGTGGAGATGTGGGGAGCGGCGTCGTCACTTGATGATCTGGGGTTGCACGTCGGGGAAGTCGTCGTCGACGTTCATCACGTCGCGCGCGGACTGCGAGAGGTACTTGAGATCCTCGAACGAGTGGTGACGGAGGACGTTTGGGCGGATGAAGACGAAGAAGCGGGTGCGTGTGTCGGCACTGCTCTGGTTCTTGAAGAGATTGCCGAGCAGCGGGATCGCGCCGAGGCCGGGGATGCGGGATTCGCCGTTGGAATCGCTGATGAGCTCGAGCCCGCCGACCACGACGGTGTGGCCGTCGGGGATTGTGGCGACGCTGTCGACGGAGTTCTCTTGCTTGGGCGGCGGAAGCCCGGCGGATGTCGCGGCACCGACGAAGCTGGAGAGCTTGATGGAATAGGTGAGCACGAGGTGGTCGCCCCGGGCGATCTGCGGCTTGACGGAGATGGTGGTGCCGGCGGACTCCGCGCCGCCGTAGCTGAAGGTCGTGTCGTTGCTGCCGGTGCGGGTTTGGGTTTGCACCGGTTGCTGGAGCGTGGAGGAGAAGACGGCCTGCTCGTTGTTGGTGACGAGCACCTTTGGGTTGCTCAGCGAGTTGCCCTTGTTGAGTGACTGCAGCGCCTTGACGATCAGGCTGAACTCGCCGGGGTTCAGGACTGCGCCGGTGAATCCGGCGGAATCGGCGGTGGTGCGGCCGCCGGTGCCGGAGGTGGAGAGCCCGAAGAGCGACGCGAGGCGGGTCGCGGCGTTGTCGATCTTGCCGAGACGCTCGAGCTCGACGCCGAGGCTGAGCGTGTCGGAGTCGGTCATGCTGACGAGCATGACATCGAGCATGACCTGGGGCTGACGAACGTCGATCATCGCGATGAGTTCGTCGAGGCGAGCGAGGCTCGCGGGCGGGCCGACGGCGATGAGCATGTTCGTGGCTTCGTCCGCGGTGAGCCGGAGGTCGCCTCGCGACGGCGGGCGTGGGGCGGTGGGCAGGAGGTTCGCGGGCGGGTCTGTCGCGATGACGGTCGATGAAGGCGCGGTGCGCTGCGATGCGCCGGAGGAAACGCGTTCCCTGTCGGAGGCCGCGTCGCCGAGCACGCCCGCGTCGATGAGGGTCGAGAGGCTTTCGAGAAGATCGGCGACGGGGCGGTGGCGGATCTCGAAGGCACGCATCGGTGTTGCGACGGACTCCACGGAGGCGAGGCGTTCGAGGAGTGCCGCGACCTGCTCGTGCTGTGTGGGGGTCGCGGTAACGACGAGGCTGTCGGTGAGCGTGTCGCTCACGACGCGCCAGCGGTCGTCGTTGCCGGGGCGGATGGTTTGCTCGATGAGGCCTGCGACGTCTTCGGTGCCGAAGCGATTGATGGAGTAGGTGTGGGTGGTGACGGGCTCGAGCACGTCGAGCTGGGCGAGAAGGTCGAGCCACGCGGCGGGTGATTTCGAGATCACGAGGATCGCGTCGCCCCCGGGCGTTGCGACGAGTTCGCCACGAAGCGGCGAGGAACCAGCGGCGAGTTGTTTTGCCGCGATCTGCGCGGCGAGCGTGGAGAGCGATTGCGCTGGGAGGTTTCGCGGGCGGTACTCGACGAGCGGTGTCGGCGACGCGGGGAGATCGACGCGGCTGATCACTTCTCGCACGTGTTGGAGGCGGGGCGCGAGATCGGAGATGAGGAGAGATGCGGCGGCGGGGTCTTTGGATGTGGTGCCGAGCTCGAGGATCTGGCCGCCGGGCTTCGAGAGGATCGGACGGATCGCGTCGGCGAGGTCCTTGGCGGCAGCGTGGGTGGGGCGTACGACGATGGTCTGAAATCCGGCGGTGCCCGGTGTGTCGGCGGGTTCAACTCGCGCGAGGGATGCGGCTTGTTCGATGCGTACGACGCTGAAGGAGGAGTCGCCGGGGAGTTGGACGGAGGTGAAGCCGCGAGAGGCGAGGAGGCGGTTGACGAGAGGCCAGAGGTCGGCATCGGGGATGGCGTCGGGTGCGCGCAGGGCGACGGAGCCCTTGAGGGACTGCGGATCGTAGTCGACCGTCAAGCGGAGGCGCTCGGAGGCGAGGTCGACGAGGCGTGCGAGCTCAATCTGGCCGGAGAGTGATGTGGTGGGGGCGTCGGTGGTGGGTTGAAGGGCGGACGCATGTGAGAAGCACATGAGGACGGCCGCGAGTGCGAACGATCGAAGGGTCGCTTGCATCTGCGGAGCGTAC
>JBIKMF010000195.1:0-7546 GCA_044359425.1 Phycisphaerales bacterium | reverse complement strand
AGCGGGCCTTCACGGGGACCCAGAAAATGTTCTCGGCGCGGTACTCGTCGCGGTCTTCGGGATCGGCCCCCTTCGACTTCTCCGCCGCGAGCGCGGCGTGCTTGGCCTCGAAGGCGTCGGAGATGTACTTGAGGAAGATGAGCCCCAGGACAACGTGCTTGTACTCCGCGGCGTCCATGTTGTTGCGGAGGGCATCGGCGGCCTTGAAGAGCTGCTGCTCGAAGCCGAGGTCGGCATCGGAGGAGGCGTTGGCTTCAGGCTTCTTGGCACGCTTGGCCATGGAGGGCTCCGGGAGGGGTAGGAGTGGCATGATACCGGATGCGGGCGAGAGGCGGCGGGGGCTTTCTGCGGAGAAGGGGAGGGGGTTGTTAGGAACAGAGGCCGCTTGGTTCTCATGTGGGTTTGTCAAGAGATGACATTGGCGGAGTTGGGGGGATCGGCTAGGCTGCATGGCCTCCCGCGACGACGACATGTTTCGCGCTGGCAGAGTGGGCCCAGGCTCGTTGAAAACTGCGCAGGGGATTGGAGATGGAACGATGAAACGGTTCTGGACGGTTCTCATTCTGCTTGGTGTACTCCGAGGTGAATCGCAGGCTCAGTGCGATGGGTGGGAGTCGCTTGGAGGCGGTGTCACCCAATCGAACGGGGCTGTCGGAACGGCCACGGCGGTGATCGCGTTTGAGAATGGGGACCTCGTGGTCGGTGGTGAGTTCGCCCGCGCCGGCGGCGTTCCGTGCGTCAACGTCGCAAGGTGGAACGGGGCGGCATGGCAGCCGATGGGCACGGGGCTCAATGGGCACGTCCATGCGCTCTTGGCCATGGCGGACGGGAGCGTTATCGCTGGGGGAGAGTTTGCCGGCGGGGTACGGCGGTGGAACGGCACGAGTTGGGTCACGCTTGGTGGCGGCGTGAGCGGGTTTGTGTACGCGCTCGCGATCACCGCGGATGGGAGTGTCGTGGTTGGCATGGGAGGCTCACCCGGCGTCCTTCGGTGGAATGGGTTCAACTGGGTCCCCATCGGTTCGACCAACGGCACAGTCCGCTCGCTCACGGTGCTCCCCGACGGTCGGTTGGTTGCCTGCGGTGACTTGGGCGTCGCGGGTTGCGTCCCATGCGATCGCATCGCCATCTGGGATGGGAGCCAATGGTCGCCCATGGGCCCCCCCGCGAGCGGGACAGGCTTGACGTTTTATGCGGCTACGTCGACTCCAGCAGGGGATGTCGTTGCCGCAGGATCGCTGACCCCGTTCGGAGGACCAGGACTCACGAGCAACCGTGTATGGCGATGGCGGGACGGGGCTTGGACTGAACTCGGGGAGTTCAATGACGCTGTCCTCGCAGTTTGCGCATTGCCCTCCGGCGAGGTGCTGGCTGGGGGCGACTTCAGCCAGGTCGGGGGACTGCTCAGCGGTCGGATTGCCCGTTGGACGGGCACGAACTGGGCATCGCTAGGGTCCGCCATCCCGATTGGCCGAGTGAGTGACATCGTCAGTTCGGGCGGTTCGATCGTCGCTTCTGGCTACTTTCTAAGCGCCGGCGGCGAAACTGCTCGGGGCGTGGCTCGTGCTTCGCTCGATCTGCTGCCCACGTTTACTTCCGGTCCGGCGTCGCAGGCGTTGCTACCGGGCGGCAACGCTGTTTTCGCGGTGTCGGCAACGGGGCCTGACCCTCTCCACTACCTGTGGCAACGGAACGGGATTCCACTCTCCGAGAGTGTCCGGGTCGTCGGCACGGCGACACCGACGCTCACAGTCTCCGGAGTGACCAACGCGGATCAAGGGGCTTACTCGTGTGTGCTCACGGCGGACTGTGGGGGAGGACCGGTGGAGTCGTCGATTTCGACGCTCTCCTGTGCACCGATGATCACGACCCAGCCGGTCGGCACCGCGCTGCTTGAGCCGGGCCTCACCGTCGGGGTGCAGTTGGTTCCCGGCGGTTCGTACACCTACCGGTGGCGGCAGAACGGCCAGAATCTCTTCAACTTCCCCGGTTTCTTCAGCGGGGTTACGACACGCACCCTGACGATTCAGACGACCGACCCTTCAGCCGCGGGCGCGTACGACTGCGTGATCACGAACTCGTGCGGCCAGGTCATCTCAACCCCGGCCCTCGTGTACTGCCCAACCGATGCCAACAGGGACGGCTCGGTCGACGGCGACGACGTGATCCTGTTCTTCCAGCAGTGGGACGCGAACGAAATAGGCGCGGACTTCACGGGAGATGGGGCGGTTGATGGGGATGACGTGATTGGGTTCTTTGGGCGGTGGGATGTGGGGTGTTAAGGGCCGCGAACACCGGCACGGTACTGGCGGGCGTGCAAGAAAGACAGGGCACCCGGACGCGGAATGTCATGGCAGCGGACGAAGTGTCCGTGTGTTGCCCCACGGCAGCGAAAGGACTGGAGGACGAATGATGCTCAGAGCAACAGGATCACGGATCGCCGCGGCGTGTGTGTTCATGGCGACTACAGCGGGGGCGTGGTCCCAGTGGACGGTCACCAGATTGACGCCGGAGGGGGCCACCGGTGCTTCGGCTCGCGGCGCGAGCGAAGGCCATGAGGCGGGTTCGGTGGCGTTTCCCGCCACCCTTCACGCGGGCTACTGGAGCGGCTCGGCGGAATCGTGGGTGGATCTTCACCCAGCCGGCGCGTCGCAGTCGGAAGCTGTAGCCACTTCTGGCATGGATCATGTCGGGTACTGCTACGTTGCCGGCGACAACCATGCCAGCCTTTGGCGCAGCGGGCTTTGGGTGGACTTGCACCCAGCGGGCGCAACCAGCTCGTACGCCTTCGCCGTGGACGGCGAGGTTCAGGGAGGCTACTCGTTCTTCGCGGGCGTCAAGCGTGCCGGCATCTGGTTCGGTTCCCCCCAGTCTTGGGTCAGCCTGCATCCGTCGGGGGCGTCTGCGTCGTCAGTCGCGGGGATCAGCGGCGACCAACAGGCAGGGTCTGCCTTCATTGGTGGCGTCGAACGCGCAGGGTATTGGCTGGGAACCTCGGAATCATGGGTCAGCTTGCACCCCGCGGGCGCAGCGTCGTCCGCAGCCTACGCAGTCAGACAGGGCGAACAGGTCGGCTACGCCGAGGTGGCGGGAGTTCGTCGCGCCGGCGTTTGGCACGACACCCCCGGCTCGTGGGTGGATTTGCATCCACTCGCAGCACTCGAGTCCTACGCCCATAGCACGGACGGAACCTACCAGGTAGGGATGGCTCGCTTCCAAACTGGGGAGAGAGCGAGTCTGTGGAGCGGCTCATCCCAGTCATGGGTTGATTTGCACCTCCTGCTCCCCGCTGGATTCAGCCATAGCGAGGCGTGGGGAATCTGGAGCGATGGGATGACCCTCAGAGTCACGGGGCGCGGCGTAAGCACGCTCACGGGCCGCAGCGAGGCGTTCCTCTGGACGCGCGTGTTGTGCGCTCCGCCTGAAATCGCGATCCAGCCCATGTCAGTCGCGGCCTGCGACGGCGGTTCTGCGACCCTCTCAGTTTCGGCCACCGGCACGGCTCCCCAGTTTCAATGGCGCAAGGACGAGGCGATTCTCGCAGGCGCGACGGACCGCGAATACACGATCCAGCCCGTCACTACATCCGACGCCGGCTCCTACGACTGCATCATCACCAACGCCTGCGGCACCGCGACCAGCAACCGCGCGACGCTGACGGTCCGGACGCCGCAGATCCTCACGCAGCCCGCCTCCCAGGCCGTCAACGTCGATCAGCCGGTCTTCTTCGCCCTCGAGGCGGACCCCCAGCATCCCTGCTTCTCGGCCCTCGCGTACCGCTGGCAGCGCCGCAACCCCCTCGTCGAAGACGACACCGCCCCCAACGCCTGGCTCGACCTTAGCGACGGCGGCGGCTTCGCCGGCACCCACTCGGCGAGCTTGGCCATCTTCCGCCCCACCCCCGGCCTCGCAACCGGCTACCGCTGCAAAATCACCAACGCCTGCGGCTGCGAAGCCGACGCGAACGGCGTTATCTACACGGACACCGTCAACTTCACCGCGGCCTGCCCGAGCGACTTCAATAACGACGGGAGCGTGGATGGCGATGACGTGATCGGCTTCTTCGAGCGGTGGGATTCGGGGTGTTAAGCCGCGGCGTGCACTCTTGACCAAACAGGGCGGAGTTGGGTCCCGGTCGTTCATCCGGCCCGCGTGTGAAGCCTTGGGCGCGATCCAAAGGTCCAAAGGCGTCAGAGGAAAGACCCCGATCGCGGATGAACGCCAGGAAGCACGGTAAGCAGTTCGACGACCGGTATCGCACTCTCGACGCAAGTGCTGAACGCGACGGCGGCGGGCGCTTCGTCCAGCTTCGGTCCACGTACGCCACGACCCACGGCGCGGAAGCACTGTGGAAGAACTGTCGAGTGTTGGCCCGAAGCGTGAAACTTCCATCGCAGTGACTTCGCAGCGATACCTCGAGGGGTACTTTTGCGCTACGGGTAGCGGTCTGGTGTTGCAACACCTTCCGCACACGGATGGGCGGCGGCTGCGGTACTCACCGTCCCCGCGGCCCCGCCTTCCGGCCCGATGAAGGACGGTGGCAAATGTCGAACTACGACGCTCGGAACGGGGAAGCCTCGGTCACCAATGGCGATGGGCATGTCTATTTGCCACTGGAGGGCTCCGTCCTCCTTACGATGCAAGGTGATGCCGGGACGCGGCTCGCCTACCAAGTGCAACACCTCGTGCTCGTCGCCGATCTGCTGGTAATGGCGCGGCGTTTCTTTGATAGTCGCGGCGTGGAACCCGCTGAACAGGTGCGGCAACTTTGCGAAGTCTCGAAGGGGTTTGACGCGATCCACGCCACGTGCGTACATGTTGACAAGGCGTTGCGCGACGGGGGAGCGAAGTGGCTGGATTCCGTGACGGCACCGTGCGCAAGTGGTCGGGCCCGGTCTGTTCAGATCCGGCTCGCCATGGACCGGCTAAGGAAAGAAGTCTCTCGGTTGAGTTTTCAAGTGGAGTGTCCGCAGCACTACAGGCCGGATGTGCTCGGTGCCTCAGCCACGGCGGCACTCGAACTGGAAGACTACGGCAACGAGATGCTCGCGATTCTGAAGAACCGACTAGGGGCGCCGTCCGACCCACAGGGAAGGCCGCCCCGCGCGGAGGAAGCGGCCCGCGGGGTCGGTGGTGGAGACAACGGCGGGGCGAAGCCCCTATCCCAGTTTGAACACGCCGACGACTTCACCTGGGTGATCTTCGCCGGCCAACACTTCGCCTTCTCGAAGGGGAATCAATCCGAATCAGTCCGGGCGTTGTGGGGGTCGTGGGAGAAATCTGGCAGGACGGACGGATGCGGCCTAAGCGAGAAAACGATCGGCGAGAAGTGCGGCTCAGAGAACAACAACTTTCGGCTCCAGCATGTGCTTCGGGATCATCCCGCATGGGGCACGATCATCCGCCCGGTGAGCAAGGGCATTTTCGCCCTGTTCGCAGAATCAACGAAGAATCACACTTCCTGACACAGGTGGCGCACAACCCGGTTGCCAGACTGATGGGCGATGAAATGCTCAACGCCAATCGGTATCGCAGAGCTGGCAAATCGCCTCAGATTGCCCGTTCGTTGGATCAAGTCTGAGGCACGAGCCGGAAGGCTCCCACACATCCGAGTTGGACGGCAGTGGCTGTTCTCCGAACCTGCCGTGCGGCAGTGCTTGGCCGAACGCGCTTCCCGGGAAGGGGTGTCCAATGGCTGAACTCTCCAACACCCCCGGCGCGACCCCGACCCCGGCCCCGCTCATGCTCCGCGGCCTTCGCGCGGGCTCCGCTCTCACCGGTCTGAGCGAAAGGAGCGTCTGGCAACTCGTCAACTGCGATGCCCTCCCGCACCGCCGCGTGGGTCGAGCTGTCCTCTTCGTCGTTTCCGAAGTCCAGGCTTGGATTGATGCAGGTTGCCCGACCAAGCCTAACTCGGCGACCGCGTTCCAGGGGAGGACTTCGCGATGACCGAGAAAGACGGACCCCGCGGACGGCCGTATCGGGTGGTTGCTGCCGAGGCGCTTGTGGCTTTCAAGCTGAAGCCGACCGACATCGCAATCTGCCGGGTGCTCCTCGACCACGCCAACCGCCCCAAGTTCGAGTGCTTTGTCGGCACGGAGCGGATCGCAACGCAAGCGGGAGTCACGTCCAAGACGGTTAGAACGGCGCTCAAACGGATCGCTGCCACTGGCGCAATCAGCTTCATTCGGTTCTCGCGAGGCGGAGTCGATAAGTATGGGCGAGGGATTGCCCACCACTTCCGCCTCGATTTCGCGTTGAACTCCGTCGCACCCAGTGAACCCAGCTCCTCGAGTGACGCTCGTAGTGACGTGGCCAACACGTTCTCGAACCCGGAACATCCTTCCGGGTTGGGCAGTGCCTCCGCTCCGTCTGAACCCGGAAAGCAGATGCTTCAAACCCGGAAATCAACCCCCGTGAACCCGGAAGAATCTTCCGGGGAAGCATCCATCCATGAGCACAACAAAAGCACTTCAGATCATGCTCACGCCACAGGCGCGACTCCGGGAATGAGTTTGCCGCTGAGAGGCATGGATGGATGCTCAGCGGGCCACGGCTCCAAGCAAACGATCGGGCCGAGCAAGCCGCTGTCGGCCAACCCCATTCACGCTCGCCTCACCGAACTCGGCGTTCGGGGCCGCAATCTCGACCGATTCATGCAGTCGGGTCGCTTGACGTTGGAACTCATCGACCAGGTCTGGTTGAAGGTCCAGTACGCGCTGGCAGTCCGCAACAGGAGCGCCTACTTCGCGAAGCTCATCGCGGATGAACTCGGAGTAGACATCTCCGGCGGAGCGAAGCGAAGTGCTCAGGACGCGAGCATCGTGGCTCAGCTTGAACAAATCAGGCGGCGAAGGGTTCAAGCAAGTTCCGCCTCTGGGACTGTCAGGTCGGTCGGTGAGGTTGTTCGAATGATGCTCCCCGGAGTTCCTCCACAGTAGTTGCACTTTGCGAATGTTCTGGTATACTCCACCAATGACGACCGTTTCGGAACAACTGCGAAAAGCCCTCGAACAATGCGGGGTGACCCGCTACCAGGTGAGCAAGGACACCGGCATCCCCGCCTCTGTCCTGTCCAGATTCGTGGCCGGAGGCAAGGGGCTTCGCTCCGAGAACATCGACAAACTCTGCACGTATCTCGGACTTGTTCTGACGAAGAAGCCGGGCAAGCC
The DNA here is from genome assembly GCA_044359425.1 of Phycisphaerales bacterium. GTDB lineage: Bacteria > Planctomycetota > Phycisphaerae > Phycisphaerales > UBA1924 > JBEIUO01. The sequence goes on along the minus strand of JBIKMF010000195.1, from coordinate 374 downwards.
CCGGAAGGAGCGGTAGGGATGGCAAGCCTCTTCAAGCGTCCGGATCGTGACAAGTGGTACGCCTCGTTCTCCGTCCCCGGCCTCGGGCGTCCCGTGCGCTGCACCGGCACCACCTGCAAGCGCGCCGCGGAGCAGATCGTGGCGGCGTGGGAGGCGGATGCGTCGCGGAAAAGGGCTCTCGGGATCGACGCCGCGGCGGAGTCGCTCGCGGAGCAACGGCAGCGACCGCTCGCCGAGCATCTCGATGAGTTCCTCGCGTACCTCGGGGCGAAGGGGACCGGCGCGGGGACCGTGGACGCCGCGCAGAATCGCATCGAGCGGATTCTCGATGAGGCGAACGCGAAGGGTTGTGAGGACCTCACGCCCGCCGCGGT
>JBIKMF010000194.1:0-7567 GCA_044359425.1 Phycisphaerales bacterium | reverse complement strand
CTTGGGGATGTCGGCGGCGGGCGTTGCGGTGATGGGCGCGGTGGGTGGGAGGATCACGCGGTGGAGCGGGGACTTGATGTCCGCTTCTTCGATGCAGTAGACCAAGGGGCCACGCGTGAGGGCGACGCGACCTGCCGCGGCTTTGACGCGGGCGTCGGCGTAGAGACGCTGGGTGGGCATGTCGAAGTTGAAGGAGTGCTTGGAGTCACCGGCCTTGATGTTCACGGGCAGGTAGCCGTCGAGGAGCGCGGCACGATCGATGGGCTTGCCGTCAAGAGTGGAGGCCCACGAGGGGACGCGGAGGAGCATGGTGAAGTCTTTGGGGGAGTTCACGGTGAAGCCGAGGTTCGCGCTCCACGGGTAGTCGTTGCTCTGTGTGATCGAGACCGTGTCCTGTCCGAGGGCGATCTTCGCGGTGCCGGGGAGGAAGAGGTTGACGAAGACGCGATCGTTGTGGGTGGCGTAGGCGTAGCCGCCGAGGCTGGCGAAGAAGCGGAGGACGTTGGGCGGGCAGCACGCGCAGCCGAACCACTCCTGGCGGCGGTGTCCGCCCTTGCTGGCGAGGGGGTTGACGTAGAAGAAGCGGTCGCCGCTCAGGGAGACGCCGGCGAGCGCGGCGTTGTAGAGCGTGGACTCGAACTGCTCCATGTACTTGGCGTCGCCGTGGAGGAGGAACATGCGGTGGGCCCAGAAGCACTGGGCGAGGCTGGCGCAGGTTTCCTGGTACGCGGAGGAGGTCGGGATGTCGTAGGGCTCGGTGAAGCCTTCGTTGTGGCCGCTGGGTCCGATGCCGCCGGTGATGAAGATGCGGCGCTGGGTGATGTCTTCCCAGAGCTTGTCGAGCGCGGTGATGTACCCGGTGTCGCCGGAGATGCGAGCGAGGTCGGCGACGGCGGAGTAGAGGTATCCGGCGCGGACGGCGTGTCCGGCGGCGGAGAACTGCTCGCGGATCGGGAGGTGATCCTGGGCGTACTCGCCCCAGGGGGGCGTGATGGAGCCGTCGAGGCGGCGGTGGGGCTTGCCTCGGTTCTCGACGAAGGATGTGGCGAGCGTGAGGTACTTCTGGTTGCCGGTGGTCTGCCAGAGGCGGACGAGGGCGAGTTCGATCTCTTCGTGGCCGGAGACTTCGGTGACGCCGTCGGCGTTGAAGACCGAGGCGACGTGGTCTGCGGCCTTGATGGCGATGTCGAGGAGCGAGCGCTTGCCGGTGGCTTCGTGGTGGGCGACCGCGGCCTCGATGAGGTGGCCGATGCAGTAGGACTCGTGGTCCCAGGCTTCGTTGGTCCAGCGCTTGTCGATGCCGGCCTTGAGTTGGTAGTAGGTGTTGATGTATCCGTCGGGGCGTTGGGCGGCGGCGATGCGCGCGATAAGCGCGTCGAGGTCGGCGTCGAGGGCGGCGCGACGCTGGGCGTTCGTGTCGGTGGCGATGAGGTAGGACCAACCCTCGATGACCTTGTAGACGTCGGAGTCGTTGAAGAGCAGGCCTTCGTGTTCGCCCTTCGCGACGCCGGCGGCGCGGTCGAAGTTGGCGTATCGCTGGGTGATCTCGCACTGGTGCCGGTTGGCGGCGAGAGTGGCGGCGCGGACCGCATCCATGCGGGGCGACCAGAAGTCACCGGCGACCTGCACGTTCCGGTAGGAGACGGGCTGGGGGTGGGAAGGAGTCGCGACCTGAGCGGTGGCGAGGGGGGCGACGATAGCGACGACGGGGAGGAACTGGTGGAGCATGGGGAGAACCTCATGGGGCCACGGGGGCGGGCTTGGCAGGTGGAAACACCTGGAAATCAGGCCTTGCGGGGCAAAGATCCATGTATTTTGTCCACGGCGTGGTTAAAATACATGGATGATCGATCGAAGAGCGGCAAACGAGGTGAGGGCAGTCCTGTCGCGGCAACCGGCTGTGGCGTTGCTTGGACCGCGCCAAGTCGGCAAGACAACGCTGGCGCATCGCATCGCGAGCGAGGGGCCGTCGGTGTATTTGGACCTTCAGTCCGACCAAGACCGCGCGAAGCTGACGGATCCCGTGTCGTACTTGAGGCTGCACGAGGACAAGTTGGTTGTGCTCGACGAGATTCATCGGATGCCCGAGTTGTTCGGATCGCTGCGTGGGATGATCGATGAAGGGCGACGACGCGGGAAGCGAGCCGGACGGTTTCTGATCCTCGGGTCGGCGTCGTTGTCCCTGCTGCGGCAGTCGAGCGAGAGTCTTGCTGGTCGCATCGGGTATGTGGAGTTGGGGCCGGTGCAGAATGCGGAGCTTGCGCCGGCGGCGCGAGATTCGCGGTGGGTTCGTGGCGGCTTCCCGGACAGTTTGCTCGCGGCAGATGATGCGGCGAGCCTCGAGTGGCGGCGAGATTTCGTGCGGACGTATCTGGAGCGTGACATTCCGATGCTGGGCCCGCGGATTCCTGCGGCGACACTGAGTCGGCTGTGGACGATGCTCGCACATTGTCACGGCGGGCTCGCGAACATCTCGGAGTTGTCGCGGGGGTTGACGGTCAGTCCGCAGACGGTTGCGAGGTACGTTGACTTGCTCGCGGACTTGCTGCTGGTTCGGCGGTTGGCGCCGTACGCGACGAATGTTGGGAAGCGATTGGTGAAGTCGCCCCGCATCTACCTGCGCGACTCGGGGATTCTGCACGCGCTGCTGGGGATCCGTTCGATGGAGGATTTGCTGGGGAATCCGATTGTCGGAGCGAGTTGGGAGGGGATGGTTCTGGAGGATCTGATTGCCGCGGCACCGACTGGATCGGGTTTCAGCTTCTACCGAACCGCGCAGGGGGCTGAGATGGATCTGGTCATCGAGTTGCCGGGGTCGCGCTTGTGGGCGGTGGAGATCAAACGGGCTTCGGTGCCCAAGCCCGCGAAGGGCTTCTATCTTGCCCGCGCGGACCTTGAGCCGGATCGGACTTTCGTCGTGTACGGGGGGGAGGAGCGTTTCCCGCTCGGTGATGGTGTTGAAGCGATCGGGCTGGTGGAGCTTGATGGGTTGCTGCGTGCATCGGGTGCGGGGGGAGATCAGCATCCGGAGTCCCATCGCGAGAAGAAGTAGATGACGTCGTCGCCGTCGGTGCCGCTGGAGCCGTCTATGTCGGCGTTGCCGGCGTCCCAGTCGGCGAAGAAGGCGATGACGTCGTCGCCGTCGACGCCTCCCGAGAGATCCCAGTCGGAGGGGCAGTCGGCGTTGATGGTGATTGCCGCGACGGTGCTTTGGGAGGAGCCGCAGGGGGAGGTTGCGACGAGGTGGTAGGTGCCGGCGTCGGTGGGGGTGGTGTTGGCGATGGTGAGTGAGGCGGTTGCGGTGCCGGAGATGCGGGCGTCGTCGGAGAGGGGGGAGTTGCCGCGGAACCAGCGGAGGTTGAGCGGGCCCTTTGCGAAGCAGGAGGCGGTGAGGGTGAGCGGGGTGCCGGCGGCGACGGACTGAGGGGTTGGGTGGCGCGTGAACTCGGGCGTGCACGGTGATGGGTGGAGTTTGGAGACTTTGCCGCCGAAGAAGTCGCAGAGGTAGATCTCGCCCGCGGCGTCTTCGCCGAAGGCAACGATGCCGGTGATGCGTGGGGTGGGCGTGGGTTGGAACTCGGCGGCGCGGTCGGTGACGGTGAGCGAGGCGCGGTCGACGGTCCAGATGCGGTTGCTGCACCAATCGGCGCAGAGGTAGAGGCCATGGAGGTCGGGGATAGCGGAGCCTCGGTAGACGTAGCCGCCGGTGATGGAGCAGTTGGCGCCGTCGTGAGGGAACTGGAGGAGTGGGGGCGTGAGGGCGGGGTCGAGGCAGTCGCAACTGCCGAAGCCGGTGCAGAGTGAGCCTTCGAGGCACTTCCAGCCGTAGTTGCGGCCGCCGGAGAAGGGGGCGAGTTCGACGTTGAGTTCTTCCCAGGCGTCTTGCCCGACGTCGGCGATCCAGAGATCGCCGGTGGCGCGGTCGAAGGAGCATCGCCACGGGTTGCGGAGGCCGAAGGCCCAGACTTCGTCGTCGCCGAATGCGTCCACGAAGGGGTTGTTGGGTGGGATGGAGTAGTTCTTGTCGGGGTTGTCGGGGAAGTCGTCGCCGACGGGGTTGATGCGGAGGACTTTGCCGAAGAACGAATCGACGAGCGTTTGCGAGCGGTTGAGCGGGTCGGGGTTGGAGGCGTTGCCACCGTCACCGACGGCGAGGTAGAGCGTGTGATCGATGGGGGAGAAGCCGAGCCAGCCGCCGTTGTGGCCGATGGGGCGCGGGTAGCGGAGGACGATCTCGCGGGAGGATGGGTCGGCGAGGAGCGGGTTGGCGGAGACTCGGTAGCGTGCGATGACGCCGTCGGAGTTGGGGCCGGAGTTGTGGTAGATGTAGAACGTGCCGTCGGTGGCGTAGGTTGGTGAGAAGGCGATGCAGAGGAGGCCGCCGTCGCCGGCGGTGCTGGTGAGTGCGCGGGCGTCGAGGAAGGTGGAGATGAACGCGCCGGTGGAGGCGTTGTGCAGTTGGATGCGGCCGGTTCGGTCGACGATGAAGACGTGGTCTGGGTTGTTCGGCGGCGCGGTGACGAGGACGGGTTGGGTGACAGAGGCGAACGGGCGGATGACGGCGGTCGGCGTCAGCTGCGCGATGGAGGGTGAGGAGAGGAGCAGGGTCGCGGCGATGAAGGAGGTTCGCATGGGTGTGGCTCCTGGGGCGAGTTACTCGCGGTGGTGTGCGGGGGATTCTTCTTTCTTCATGATGAAGAGGTAGTTGAAGCCGCGGAGGAAGAAGTTGCCTTCTTCGGCGGCCTTGCGCCAGTTGCCCCGGTCGAGCTTTTGGTTGTGGCGGACGACGCTGATGATGTCGATGGGTTTGAAGAACTCGCGCATGATGGCGAAGAGTTCGAAGCCGATGGGGATGAACGCGCCGCCGGGTTTGCCCTTGAGTTTCTTGAAGGAGTCGCTGACGTAGAGGGCCATGTAGCGGCGGTCCTTCATGACGCGGTGGATTTCGCGGATGACCTGGCGCATGGCGGTGAAGTAGGCGCGGCCGTCGTCGTCGCCGCCGGAGTCGAGCTTGCCGATGCAGCGGGGGTCGTCGGAGTAATCGACGTGGGTTGAGTAGGGGGGATCGATGAAGACGAAATCGGCGGAGGCGTCTTTGAGTGGGAGGCGACGGGCGTCGTTGTGTTTGATGTCGGGGCGGGAGGGGGCGAGGTCGAAGGCGACGGGGGTGCGTTTGAGGTCGGCGCAGACGTCGATGGTTGTGCCGCTGCCGCACATGGGGTCGACGATGACGTCGCCTTCGCGGGTGTAGCGTTGGAGGAGTTGCCAGATGACCCAGGAGGGCGTCGCGCCGACGTATTCCTTGCTGCCCTGCATGGTGCGGCCGATGGAGTCGTTGTAGTGCTGGCTGGGGTATTCCCAGAGCGTGGTGGGCATGATGCGCAGGGGCGGGCGCTTGAAGGGCGCGCCTCTGGGGCGTTCGGGGCGTTGGCCGCGGGGTTGGGCGTCTTCGTGCATTACCACGCTCCGGTCTGTTCGCGAACGGCGTCGATGACGAGTTGCTTGGTCTGGTCGATGGGTGCGTGGACGCGTGCGCCGGCGGCGCGGATGTGGCCGCCGCCGCCGAACTTTTTGGCGGCGGCGTTGACGTCGACGGCCTTTGAGCCTTCTTTGCTGCGGAGGCTGATTTTGGTGAGGGTGCGTTTCTTGGCGGCGGCGGGGTCACCGCCTTCGTCGGCGCGTTCCCAGTCGGAGGCTTCGGTGAGGAGGGCGACGACGCGGACGTTGGGCATGAGGGCGGGGAAGTCGACGAAGCCACCGGACTCGCCGGGTGCGGCGCCGGTTTCTTCGAAGTCGGACTTGGTGAGGGTCATGATGGCGAGGCGGCCGTCGTCGGCGAGTTCGATGGAGTCGAGGGCGCGGGAGAGGAGCTTGAGGCGGCCGAGGGTGTCGCGTTGCTCGATCATCTGGTAGAGCCAGGTGTTGCGGGCTCCGGCGGCGAGGAGGTCACCGGCGATCTGCATGACTTCGCGGTTGACGTTGCTGTGCTTGAACCAGCCGGTGTCGGTGGCGGTGCCGAGGAAGAGCGGGGTGGCGACTTCTTCGGGGAGCTTCGTGGTGGAGGGGAGGTTGAGGATGAGTCGGCAGAGGTCGGCGACGGGCATGCAGGCGGCGGCGGAGGATGTCGCGAGGTGGCGTGTGTCGGCGATCTCGGGGTCACCCTGCTTGTGGTGATCGATGATGATGGTTTCGGAGGCGCGGCCTCGGAGGAAGTCGGCGAAGGGTTCGAGCTGGGACCATGAGCCGGTGTCGACGACGACGATGACCTCGGGGTCGGCGTGGCGTGGGACTTCGGTGCCTTGTTCGAACTTGCGGTGGGGTGTGGAGCCGACGATGTCGTTCATCCACGGGGGGAAGGGGCCGGCGTACCAGGCTTCGGCGCGGGGCGGGAGGCCCGGGGTGCCGGTGAGGTTGAGGGCGCGGGTGAGGGCGAGGGAGGAGCCGGCGGCGTCGCCGTCGGGCTTCATGTGGGTGAGGACGACGACGCTGCGTGCGGAGCGGAGGCGGGCGGCGATGTCGGCGATGGAGTGGGTGGTGGTCCAGGTCATGCGAGTGCGGGGCTCCGGGAGGTGGTTGGGGCGTGGGCGGCGTGCCAGCGTGCGAGGTCGCGGTCGCGGTGGAGTTGGGCGACGAGGTGAGCGGGGGAGGGGAAGCGGACCTGGTCGCGGATCCAGGCGAGGAGGTGGACGCGGAGTGGCCAGTCGTATTCGGGGAGGTCACGGAGGCGGTGGGCGTCGGTGGGGGCGTCGATGATGTGGACTTCGGTGCGGTGCTGGGTGCCGTTGAAGGTGGGGCGGGAGCCGACGTTGAGCATGGCGGGGAGTGCGCGGCCGTCGGGGAGCTGCGCGAGCGCGGCGTAGACGCCGTCGGCGGGCGGGGTGTTGAGTGGGGAGAGGTTGGCGGTGGGGAAGCCGATGGTGCGGCCGCGACGGTCGCCCTGGGTGACGGTGCCTTCGAGGGTGTAGGGGCGACCGAGGACGAGGGCGGCATCGGCGGCGCGGCCGTTGGCGAGGAGCCACCGGACGAGGGTGCTGGAGGCTTTGACGACGAGGTGGTCGTGGAGGTGGAGCGTCTGGGGCTCGACGACGTCGACGTTGAAGTTGAGGAAGGAGCCGAGGAGGGTGAGGGTGTGGACGTTACCGGCGCGGGCCTTGCCGAAGTGGAAGTCGTCACCTTCGACGAACCAGGTGGGGGAGTAGGTGGAGACGAGGGAGTGGATGAAGTCGTGGGTAGGGAGGGAGAGGAGTTCGGGGGTTGGTTCGAGGCGGAGGACTTCGTCGGCACCGCTGGCGAGGAGGAGTTCGCGGCGGTGGTTGAGGGTGGTGAGGAGGGCGGGGGCTTTGGCGGGGTTGATGATGGAGTTTGGGTGGGGGTCGAAGGCGAGCGCGACGACGCGGCCGGAGGGGCCGACGTGTTGGCGGCAGCGTTCGATGAGCGCGCGGTGACCGAGATGAACGCCGTCGAAGTTCCCGATGGTGAGGGCGGTGGGGGTCACGCGGGAACGGTAGCAGGGCGGGGTTTGGGCGCGGGCGTGAGGCGGGGGATGGGGCGGCGGCGGGAGATCTAG
>JBIKMF010000010.1:0-26133 GCA_044359425.1 Phycisphaerales bacterium | reverse complement strand
TCTCCGTTCGCGGGCGGCCTGGCGGATGTCGATGAGGTCCTTCATGATGCGACCGAGCGGCTGGGTTTGGTTGGGTAGACCGAAGGCGTCGTGAAGCTGCGAGTAGATCCGGTAGAGCTTCTTGTAGGTCTGCACGCTCGGAGCGTGAGGATGATAGATGCCGGGCTTGGTGCCGCACATCGCGGCCTGTGCGGCGGGGACGGTCGCGAACGCGCCTCCCGCGACCGCGCCGAACAGAGCGGCACCGAGGGCACACGTCTGGCTGGAGCGACTGACTTTCATGGGTCTACCGGTCACGTCCGCGTAGATCTGCATCACGAGGGGGCTCTTCTCGGCGATGCCGCCGCAGTTGATGATCTCGTCGATCATGACCCCATGCTCCTGGATGCGGTCGATGATCTTGAGCGCACCGAACGCGGTCGCCTCGATAAACGCCCGGTAGAGCTCGGGCGGGGTGGTGGCGAGCGTTTCGCCGATCACGAGCGAGGTGAGGAGAGGATCAACGAGCACGGTGCGGTTGCCGTTGTGCCAATCGAGGGCGACGAGGCCGCTCTCGCCGGGGAGGAGCTTGGCCGCGGCTTCGGAGAGCGCACGGTGGGCGTCTTCCCCGGAGGAGTATCCCGCGGGCGCGATGCGCTGCACGAACCAGTTGAAGATGTCCCCCACTGCTGACTGTCCGGCCTCGATGCCATACATACCGGGCATAACACTCTCGGGGACGATGCCGCAGACGCCCGGGATGTCGGCGAGGGGTTGCGAGAGCGGCGCGACCATGCAATCGCAGGTGCTGGTGCCGATGATTTTCACGAGCGTGCCTGGCTTGATTCCTGCGCCGACCGCACCCATGTGAGCGTCGAACGCGCCGACGGCGACGGCGACGTTCGCAGGAAGACCGACTCGCGCGGCGATGTCCGGGTGCAGGCCACCGGCGCGATGGTTGGAGGCGAGGGGTGTGGAGGCGTAACGCTCCCGGAAGCGAGAGAAGCCGGGCGAGAGGTGATCGAGGAACGCCGCGGAGGGAAGGCCATTCCAAGAAGGGTGGTACATGGCCTTGTGGCCCGCGGCGCAGATGCTCCGGGGCATGGTGTGCGGATCGGTGTTGCCCGTGATGGCGGCGACGACGAAGTCGCAGAGTTCGACCCAGGAATAGGCGGCGCGGGCGACATCGGGGTGTGCGCGTTCGCAGCGGAGGGCCTTGGCCCAGTACCACTCGGACGAGTAGGTGCCACCGCACTTGGAGAGGTACGGGAGCGAGAGCGAGGTGGCGAGGGCCGTGATTTCAGCGGCTTCGGCGTGGGAAGTGTGGTCCTTCCAGAGCCAGGCCATCGCGGCGGGGTTCGCGCGGAACTCATCGAGAAGTGCGAGGGCTGTGCCGCGACGATCGACGGGGATTGGTGTTGAGCCGGTGGTATCGATACCCAGACCGACGACGAGCGCGGGATCGAAGTGCGGGTGCTTGCGAGCGAGGGTGACGGCGGCGGCGACACTGGCGTCGAACCCATCGAGGTAGTCGCGGGGGTGTTGTCGTGCGACGTTGGGATCACGATCGTCGAGGATGACGCCGTCTGTGCCGTGGCGGTAGGGCCAGATCGAGGTGGCGATCTCCTCACCGGTCGAGATGTCGACGACTACGGCGCGAACCGAGTTGGTTCCGTAGTCAACGCCGATGGCGTAGCCGCGGGGAGGAGTGTGGGCGGTGGTCACGCGGGGAGCTCCACTGGAGTTGCGGCTGCGGGGGAGACGAGTTCGGGCTCGGCGAGGAGGAATCGATCGGCGGCGGCGGCGACGAGGCCGAGCGTGCGGCGTCGCGGGGCGACGCGGCAGACGAGTTGCCCGAATCTGCCGATGAGGGAGTGCACTCGGACGCGCTGCTCGAACATGGGGCCGATCTCGGGGTGGAGGCTTGGAAGGTCGCCGGTGAGCACGACGTGCTGTGTGCCCACGAGGTTGATAGCGCCAGCGATGACAACAGCCGCGGCATCGATGGCTTTGGCGAGCCAGGGCTCGATGCCGCGGGCGGAGACATGCTGCGTGAGTGTGCTCCAGGATGCGGTGCGAGAGCGCACGCGGGCACGGAAGGTCGTGAGGAGTCCGACCCGTGAGAGCAGGGTTTCGACGCAACCAACAGCGCCGCACGCGCAGATTCGGTGGTTGCCGTGAACGCCGGTGTGGCCGAGTTCGCCGGCCATAGGGACGGAACCCCGGAAGAGACTGCCACCCGTCACGAGCGCACCACCTACGCCGTCGCCGAAGTCGAGAAGCACAAAGGAGTCGGGAGCGTCGGCTGCGGCCTGGTGGCCGAGCGCGAGCGCCTGGATCTCCTGAACGGCGCATACTTCGGCGCGGAACAGGCGTCCGATCTTGGGCAGGAAACCGGGGGCTTCGATGATCGGGAGGTTGGGCGAGCACAGGACGCGGGCGGCGGCGGCGTCGAGAACACCGGGCACGCTGACGACGACGAAGCCACCGGGCTTGAGCTCGAGCTCGCGGCGTGCGGCATCGATCCTCGCGAGGAGCGTGGAGGCGGACGCCGGTGTTGCGAACTCGGCGTGCCGGGGCGGGCGATCGCAGGCGAGGGGCTGCGCCATGACGGCGGTGCGGCGAACCCCGAGTTCGACGATCGGGATCTCCCGGGATGAAAGGACGCGGACGCTTCGGGCCGGGCGGCCCATGGTGTGGCGTGGAGCGGGGTCCTGAATCGGATCGACTTCTTCGGCGAGGTGGTCGGCGATGAGATCGTCGACGACTTTGCCGGCGGTCATGGCGGAGAGGCCGGTTGCGCGGGCGATAGCCGCACGGGACATCGGTCCGTGGGAGAGGAGGAGGCGGAAGACCAACCGACGGTTGGCCGCCCGGAGTTGTGATGGATGCACAAACATCCTAAGGGTAGTATAGTATGTCAACGCCTCACGCGGGGGCGGAACACACGGGAGTTGCCATGAGACGAATCACGGGCGTGCTTGCGATGGTTGCGGCCTTGGCGTCGGCGTGCGGGGCGATGGCCCGGCAACCGGGGGAGAGCCTCGTGGTGAACGGGGGATTTGAGGAACGCGAGGGGGACCTGCCGCGGGGCTGGTCGCGGTCGATGTGGGGAGGGAAGGGCGAGTTGGAGATGGGCGGGGGCGGGCGCGAAGGCGGGGGTTGTGTGGTGATCCGGAGCGAGTCGGGCGGGGACATCTCGTGGTCGACGACGGTGCCGGTGGAGTACAACTCGCGGTACGTGCTGTCTGGATGGATCAAGACACGCGGCGTAGCAACGGTGAGCGGAGGGTGGGGCGCGCTGCTGAATCTGCACAACATTCAATCGGTGCGTACGGAGGCCGTGAAGGGCAACACGGACTGGACGCGGGTGGAGGTTGAGTTTGAGAGCGGGCTCAACGACGCGGTGACGATCAACTGCCTCTTCGGCGGGTGGGGGCTCGCGACGGGAACGGCGTGGTTTGATGATGTTTCGCTGAAGCTGCTGAAGAAGGGGGAGATGCCGTCGCCGCGGATTACGATCGACGCGGGCAGCACGGGAGAGCCGATCAGCCCGTACATCTACGGGCAGTTCATCGAGCATTTGGGCAAGTGCATCTACGGCGGGATTTGGGCGGAGATGCTCGAGGACCGGAAGTTTTTCGACGCGCCGGGCGGCGCGGGTTCGCCGTGGAAGGTGATTGGGGACGCGGGATCGCTCGCGATGCGAAGAGAGGGTGCGTTCGTAGGCGAGCACACGCCTGTGGTGACGCCACGGGGCGGCGTTGGGGGGCTGGTGCAGCACGGACTCGCGGTTCGCGCGGGCAAGAGGTATGTGGGCTCGGTGTGGGTGCGTGGGGAGAGCGCGGGTGCGAGGGCGAGTGTCGCGTTGGTGTGGGGCGAGAGTGACGAGGGGCGTGCGAGCGTTGATCTCGGCGAGTTGAGGGGTGAGTACCAGAAGCACGAGTTCGAGTTCGTGGCGCGATCGGACAGCGACGACGCAAGGCTCGAGATCACCGCGACGGCGGGGTTCGCCGTGGGAACGGCCAGCCTGATGCCGGCGGACAACGTGAAGGGCTTTCGAGCGGACACGCTGGCGTTGCTGCGGGAGCTTGATTCCCCGGTGTATCGCTGGCCGGGCGGCAACTTTGTTTCGGGGTACGACTGGCGGGATGGCGTGGGCGACAGGGATCGGCGGCCGCCGCGGAAGAACCCGGCGTGGACGGGGATCGAGCACAACGACGTGGGGATCCACGAGTTCATGGAGTTGTGCGCGTTGCTGAAGACGGAGGCGTACATCGCGGTGAACACCGGGCTTGGTTCGGTGGAGAATGCCGCGGCGGAGCTGGAGTACGTCAACGGCGGCGAGAACACGCCGATGGGAAAGATGAGAACCGAGAACGGGCGTCGCGAACCGTGGGGCGTGAAGTTTTGGGGGATCGGGAACGAGATGTACGGCTCGTGGCAACTGGGGAACGTGCCGCTGAACGAGTACACGAAGCGTCACAACGCGTTTGTGGATGCATTTCGGAAGCAGGACAAGGAGATCACTGTGATCGGCGTGGGGGCGGTGGGCGAGTGGAGTCGGACGATGCTTCGCGACTGTGCGGATCGGATGGACCACATATCTGAGCACGTGTACTGGCAGGAGCAGGCTTCGCTGCTGGGCCATGTGATGGCGGCACCGAGGTCGCTCGAGGAGATCGCACGGGCACACCGTGGGTATCGGCGCGAGCTGGCGAACCTGAACGGGCGGAACATCCGAATCGTGCAGGACGAGTGGAACTACTGGTACGGGCCGCACGTCTTCGGCGAGTTGGGCACACGCTACTTCTTGAAGGATGCGCTGGGGTGCGCGGCGGCGTTGAACGCCTTTGGGCGGAACAGCGACATGTACTTCATGGCCAACTACGCGCAGACGGTGAATGTGATCGGCGCAATCAAGACGAGCAGGACGAACGCGGCCTTCGACACGACGGGGCTCGTGCTGAAGCTTTACCGGCACCACCTGGGGACCGTGCCGTGTGACACGGAGACGACGCCGACCATCGACGCGTTGGCGGCGTGGAGCACGGACCGGCGGATGCTGACGATCGCGGTCGTGAATCCGTCGACGTCGGCACTGAAGATCCCGCTCGAGCTGAAGGGGGCGGTGCTGACGGGCAAGGGCACGGAGCGCGTCATCAGCGGGGCCCCGATGGCGTACAACGACCCTGACGGACCCCGGCCGGTGGAGATCCGCGAGCGCGGGGTTTCCGGGATTGGGGATTCTCTCGCGGTTGAGGCTTCGAGCGTGACGCTGTTCACACTTCAGGTAAAATGAACGCGGATCGGCGGAGCTTGGAACACTTTTGCAGAGGATACCGACGATGAAGCGCGCGACCAGACGATCGGTCCTTCTCCTTGCGGCTGCGACCGTGGCGTTTGCCTTCGGGTGTGAGAAGAAGGCGGCGGATCCCACCCCGGCGTCGGGGGAGGGTGCCACGAAGAAGCTGCGGCTGGCGTTCTCGCAGATCGGCGCGGAGAGCGATTGGCGGAAGGCGAACACGGAGTCGATCAAGGCCGAAGCGGCGGCGCGCGGGTTTGATCTTGTGTTCTCAGATGCGCAGCAGAAGCAGGAGAACCAGATCAAGGCGCTCCGCAGCTTCATCGCGCAGGGGGTGGACGTGATCGCGTTCTCCCCGGTTGTGGAAACGGGCTGGGAGCCGGTGCTGAAGGAGATCAAGGCGGCGGGGATTCCGGTGGTGCTGACGGACCGCGCGGTCGAGGTCTCGACCGACGACCTGTACGTGACGTTCATCGGGGCCGACTTCGTGGAAGAGGGGCGGCGAGCGGCGGCCTGGCTGGCGGGGGCGACCGGCGGGAAGGCGGTTGTCGTGGAGTTGCAGGGCACGCCGGGTTCGGCGCCCGCGATCGATCGGAAGCGCGGGTTCGAGGAGGGGATCAAGGCGCACCCGGAGATCAAGGTGATCAAGAGCCAGTCGGGCGAGTTCACGCGGGCGAAGGGGCGAGAGGTGATGGAGTCGTTCCTGAAGAGCCCGGAGGGAAAGCAGATCACGGCGCTGTATGCCCACAACGACGATATGGCGTTGGGCGCGATCCAGGCCATCGAGGAGGCGGGCCTGAAGCCGGGCGTAGACATCAAGATCGTCTCGATCGACGCGGTGAAGGCCGCGTTTGATGCGATGGTCGCGGGCAAACTGAACTGCACGGTGGAATGCAGCCCGCTGCTGGGGCCGCAGCTGTGCGACGCGGTCGAGGCGATCGCGGCGAAGAAGCCTGTCGAGAAGCGGATCGTGACGAACGCGGCGGTGTTCGAGCAGGCGAACGCGGCGAAGGACATCACCACCCGGAAGTACTGACTTGACGACCGGATCTGCCAGCGATTCGGGGCCGCTGCTTCGCGCGACGGATCTGTGCGTGAGGTTTGGTCCGGTGTGCGCGCTGGATGCGGTGGACTTCGAGCTTCGCGCAGGCGAGGTGCGGGCGTTGCTGGGAGAGAACGGCGCGGGCAAGAGCACGCTCATCAAGTGCCTCAGCGGGATCGTGCGGCCATCGCGTGGAGAGATTCGCGTGGATGGACGTGTCGTGCGTCCGACTTCACCGCACGAAGCGGAAAGCCTGGGGATCGCGACGGTGTTCCAGGAGGTCGGACTGATTCCGCACCTTTCGGTGACGGAGAACATCGTCCTAGGGCGCGAGCCGGTGCGGGGCTTCTGGCCTCGCCGTATCGATTGGCGGGAGGCACGGGCGCGTGCGGTCGCGGCGATGGAGAGGCTTGGACTTGCGGGTTTCGACGTGGGGCGAGAGCTCCGCTCGTGCTCGGTTGCGGTACAGCAGATGGTGGCGATTGCGAGGGCGCTCTCGGTCAACGCGCGGGTGCTGATCCTTGATGAACCTACGTCGAGCCTTGATCGCGACGAAGCGGCGCGGCTTCTGGATGTGCTCCGGGAGCTGCGATCTCAGGGGCTTGGGATCGTGTTCGTGTCGCACTTTCTGGATCAGGTGGACGCGATCGCGGACCGAGTCACCGTGCTTCGAGATGGTGCGGTGGTCGGGACGTTTGAGGCCCGGAGCATGAGCCGGGGACGGCTGGTCTCGCTGATGGTGGGACGGGAGTTCGGCGAGGGCACAGAGAAGGCAGTTGTGGCGCACGAGTCTGACCGGTCGGTGAACTCAGCCGTTTCGGTAAAGGGCCTTGGTCGCGCCGGGATGCTCGAATCGGTTGACCTCGAGATTCGTGCGGCTGAAACGGTTGGACTGGCGGGCTTGCTCGGGTCGGGTCGTACGGAGACGGCGCGACTTCTGTTCGGCGCGGAGGCGGCGACGCGGGGCGAGTACAGGATCGACGGCGTTGCCACGGAGGTCGCGGAACCTCGGGCGGCGATTGGGCGTGGGCTGGGGTTCTTGCCGGAGAACCGAAAGGCTGAGGGGGTCTTCCCGGCGCTCACGGTGGCGGAGAACATGATCGTGGGGTTGCGAGCCCGTGCCGGCTTGTTCGCGAAGATCGATCGCGCCACGGAGCGGGAGTTGGTCGCCGGGTTCATCGCGTCGCTGGGGATCAAGACGAATGGTGCGCAGGCGCCGATCGGGTCACTCTCTGGCGGGAATCAGCAGAAGGTGCTGCTGGCGAGGTGGTTCGCGATGACGCCGCGGGTGCTGATCTTGGATGAACCAACACGGGGGATCGACATCGCGGCGAAGGCGGACGTACTGCGCGCGGTCGAGAGCCTGAGGGAGCGAGGGGTTGCGGTGCTGCTGATCAGTTCGGAGCTGGAGGAGCTTGTTCGAGCGTGCTCGCGGGTGGTGGTGCTGCGGGAGCGCCGGTCTGTGGCGGAACTGTCGGGATCGGGGGTAAGCGAGCACGCCTTGCTGCGGGCGATGGCGGGGCACCATGACTGAACGCACCACCATGACGCGGAGTATGTACGCAGGGCTGGTGTGGCCGCTGGTGGCGCTGGCGGTGCTCATGGTGTTCAACGCGGTGTTCACGCCCGGGTTCTTTGCGCTGGAGGCCCGCGATGGCCGGCTTTTCGGGGTGCTCGTGGACATTCTGAACCATGGGTCGCGGGTTGCGATCGTGGCGCTCGGGATGACCGTGGTCATCGCGACCGGCGGGGTGGATCTTTCGGTGGGCGCGGTTGCGGCGGTTGCAGGAGCGGTTACCGCCACGGTCGTCGTGGACTCCCCGGCGTCGTGGCCGTTCGCGTTGGCTTGTGCCGCGGGGGTCGGCGTGCTGTGCGGGGCGTGGAATGGCGTGCTCGTCGCGGTGTGTCGGCTGCAGCCGATCGTGGCGACGCTTGTGCTGATGGTTTCGGGACGAGGGCTAGCGCAGCTCGTCACCGGGGGTTCGATCATCACGTTCCAGAGTCGTGAGATCGCGACGCTCGGCAACGGGTCGCTGCTGGGTTTGCCCGTTCCGGTAACGCTATTGGCGTGCGCGGCGATCTCGCTTTGGCTCTCACTGCGGAGAACTTCGCTCGGACTGTTCGTGGAGTGCGTGGGGGACAACAGCGCGGCGGCCCGGCTCGCTGGGGTCCCGGACAGGTCGGTGACGATCCTCGCGTACGTGCTGTGCGGCGTGCTGGCTGCGGTCTCCGGGGTGATCGAGTGTTCGTACATCAAGGCGGCTGACGCGAACAACGCGGGACAACTGCTGGAGCTCGACGCCATTCTCGCGGTCGTGATCGGGGGCACGTCGTTGAGGGGCGGACGGTTCTCACTCGTGGGGACCGTTGTTGGAGCGATGCTGATGCAGATGCTGACCAAGACGCTCTACATGCAAGACGTGTCGGCGGAGATCGCTCCAGCGCCGAAGGCCGCGGCGGTGATCGTGGTGTGTCTGCTGCAGTCTCCGGCGTTTCGGGCTCGGGTTGGCGCGGTGCTCGGAAGGGAGACGGCGCGATGAGCGGGCATCGGCTGTCATCTCTGGCTCCGCGGCTTGCCACGTACGTGCTGCTGCTGGGCCTGTTCGCCTTCGGCTCGCTCGCCTACCCGAACTTCGCATCGGTAGCCGTTGTCCGGAACCTGCTGGTCGACAACGCGTTTCTCGCGGTTGCGGCGATCGGGGCGACCATTGTGATTCTCTCCGGCGGGATCGATCTGTCGGTGGGATCGGTGATGGCGTTTACGAGCATCCTCGCCGCGACGCTGATCGAGGACCATCACGTGCACCCACTTGTCGCGTTTGCAGCGGCTCTCGTGTGTGGTGGAGTGTTTGGGATGCTGCAGGGTGCGTTGATCGCGAAGTTCGAGCTTCCCGCGTTCATGGTGACTCTGGCGGGGATGTTCTTTGCCCGTGGCGCCGCCTTCGCGGTGCACCCGCAGTCGGTGGGGATCCAGCATCCGTTCGTCGCGAACACACTGAACGACGCGTTGTCGTTTCACCTGGACATCGGGGCGCGGGGGACGGTGATTCCGGTGACCGTGCCGGTGTTGTTCGTGCTGTTTGCGGCGGCCTGGTTTGTGCTCAGGCACATGCGGTTTGGTCGCGCGGTGTATGCGATCGGGGATGACGCTTCGGCGGCACTTCTCATGGGGCTCGCGGTGGGTGCCGTCCGTGTGCGCGTGTACGCCCTCTCCGGCGTTCTGTCGGCGCTCGCTGGAGTGTTCTTCTGCCTCTATCAGCAGTCGGGGGATCCGGCGAGTTGCAAGGGGATGGAGCTGGATGTGATCGCGGCGGTGATCATCGGCGGAACGCTGCTGCGGGGCGGGGTGGGCACCGTGGCGGGCTCGTTCGCGGGCGTGATGATCCTCGGGATCATCCAGACGATCATCAGCTTCCAGGGGGATCTGAGTTCGTGGTGGACGCGGATCGTTGCGGCGGGCATCGTGCTGATTTTTCTGCTGATGCACCGGTTGGTGGAGTCCCTCGCGACGCCCTCGTCGTTCCGGAGCTCGACGGCGTGACGCCATCGGGCCGGGTGCAGCGGAGTCCCGGAGTGATGCCGTCGGTGCCGCTTTCCGACGGCCCCACTCACCCGGCGATCACGTGTGGCCGGCGGAGGACCGGAAGCCGATCGTCGCGGCATGCCGAGGATGCACCACCGAACGGGGCCCCCACTGCCGCGATGGCGTGACTAGGCCTTCTTCACGAACTCAGACTTCAACTGCATGGCACCGATGCCGTCGATCTTGCAGTCGATGTCGTGGTCGCCGTCGACGAGGCGGATGTTCTTCACTTTCGTTCCGCCCTTGACGACGAGGGAGGAGCCCTTGACCTTGAGGTCCTTGATCACGATGACGGTGTCGCCGGTCTGGAGGACGTTGCCGTTCGCGTCACGGACGGTGTTGTCTTCCTCTGGTGCTACTTCCTGGCTCGCTTCCGGCTGAACAGAGCTCCACTCGTGCGCACAGGATGGGCAGACGAAGATCGCGCCCTCCATGTAGGTGTAGTCAGCTTCACACTTGGGACACTTCGGCAGTTCGTTCATGGAGCAACCTCAGTCGACGGATGATTCGCGGCATGCGCGCGACCTGTCCTGGGTCGATCGGTCAGCGCATCGGCGAGAGTAGGTCTTCGCCTGGGCCCGACGGCGGCCGGGGGGCTGTCGTTCCGCTGGTCGGGCACACCCCGGGGGTGGGCGGAACATACAATGAGGGGCATGGGCGCGAGAGTCGGCTCAGAATCGGTGACGGGCGGCGTCCGAGTACGGGCGACTCCTGTGTACTTGCCGCAGGAGTCCGACCCGGATTCGCGGCGGTTCGTGTTTGGCTATCGAATCCGCATCACGAACGAGGGCGAGCAGAACATAAAGCTTCTGTCGAGGTACTGGCACATCGTGGACGCAGACGGAGAGGCCGCGACTGTTCGAGGGGAAGGCGTCGTGGGGCAGCAGCCGGAGCTTGGGCGCGGGGAGTCGTTCGAGTACTCGAGCTATTGTCCGCTGGCGACACCGTGGGGAACGATGGAGGGTTCGTACACGATGGTCCACCTCTTCGACACGGGGAAGCCGGCGCGGGGTGAGCCGTTCGAGGTCGCGATTTCGCGTTTCTACCTGGTGAGCGGAGTCGGTGCTACGCAGCCGTAAGGGTGAGGGCGGCGAAGGTGTATCCGACGCTCAGATTGCCGAGCGAGTCGGAAACGGAACCGTTGTTGAGGGTGATCTGGTAGGAGCCGGCTGCGAAGGCGCCAACCGTGGTGAACCGATACTTGACGCGCCAGACGCCGGCGGATTCCTGAACAGCCGAGATCAGGCTGGCGGAGTACGAGGTTGAACCGGGCCCGGACGCGGCGACGTCGTCGCTGCTGAAGGAGCCGGACGTGAGGGTGCCCGCGGCTCGGTAGACAAGTTCAACGTCCCAGGTTCCGCTGCTCGTCGTGGAACTGCGTGATGTGTCCAACTGGCCATCGACGGAGGACCAGGCGAGATTGAACTCGGCGAACTGGCCCGCGGCGACCCGGACACCTCCGGTGTCGGTTGCACCGCCCTGGGACCAGACGCGGTACTGACCAGACTCACGGAACGTCCAGTAGTTCCGGGGGGCCTGGAAGTAGACGACGGCGGTGTAGGATCCGTCAGGGTTGGCGGATGGTTCGACTTGCCAGCGTGAGACGCGGTTGTAGCTGAGACCCGCGGGGCCGCTAACGCTGAGGGCGGGACGTGTGCCGAAGAAGCTGTCTGGGTCGATGCCCTCGTTGTCGGAGAATCGGACGGTGAGGAGCCACTTGGAGTCGGTGACTTCGGAGTTGGTGATCTCGATCTTGGGCGCAGTGAACCAGAGGTTGTAGGTGCCGAGGAGGCGGGAGTTGGCAGCGACTCCGGCGGTGTCGTACACGGAGTTGGCGAGGAGGCGGACGGAGTACCGTCCGTTGTCGGAGAAGTCCCAGAGGCGGCCGTTGGCACCGATCTTGATCACGACGGAGAGGTCACGGGGGCCGACGCGGGTGGAAGAGAGGACAGTGCCGCGGTACGAGGAACCGTCGGGGGTGGTGACCTCGACGATGTCCTGGCCGGCCGTGAGGTTGGCGATGCCCATGTTGTCGCCGACGTTGACGGTCATTTCCCACCAGCGGAGGTTGGTTTCGATGGTGTTGCGAGCGACGCGGACGGCGGGGTTGTTGAACCAGAGGTTGTAGGTTCGTAGATCAGCTGCGATGGTGGATTCGCCGGACTGGTCGGCGACGGCACCGCTGGCGAGGCGGACGGTGTAGGCCCCGTTCGCACCGTAATCCCACGCGCCCATGGGCGCGGGAACGGAGTAGACGCCGACATAGGAGCCGCTACCGGTTGCAAAGGGGCGCTGGTAGAGCGTGGCGGCTTGGGAGTAGCCGGCTGGTCCGGAGACCGTAATATCGGCGTTTCCGATGGTTGTGGGGTCGATGCTGTGTTCGGCGTCGGCATAGCGGACGACGATGAGCCACTGGTCGGGCGCGATGGTGGTGGATTGGATCGCGGCGGTGGGCGCGGAGAGGAGCGTGCGGGGTTCGAGCGCGTCGAAGTTGTGATTCATCATGCCTCCGGCGTGGGGATCGGCGCAGACATGGCGCAACTTCTCCCACGAGCGGGGCGATGGAGGTTCTGGGACGGTATGGTGTGAAGTCGGCGCGGGTCGTGATGACGAAGGCGGGCCCGGAAACTCAGGACCTTCTGCGACGAGCGGCGAGCAGCGATGCGGCGAGCAGCGATGCCATCGGGCCGGGGGCGGGCACATGGCGGAAGACGGCATCGACACCGTTGGTTCTGTAGACCAGTTCGGCGGTGACAAAGGATGGGAGGTTCAAGAACCCGACTTCGGAGAAGCCGTTGCCGAAGATGACTTCGGACGAGATCAGGGTGAACGACTGACCGTCGGCGGGAACAAAGCCGTTGATGAGCGAGATGAGGGCGGTTCCGGCGGCGTTGGAGCCATCGCCGAAGCGGAAGATGTCGCGGACCTGGAGGAAATCGTGGTCGATTCCGGCGAGAGAGCCGCCGATCTCGAACTCGATAAGACCGACCTGGGTCTGCTGGAAGTTGCCATCGATCTGGAGCAGGCCAGGGGAGAAGCCAGGGGTGATCTGGCCGCGGTTGATGAAGTCGCTCGAGATGAGGCCGTTGCCGCCGAGACGACCGGCGAGGATGACGTTGGAGGGGGTGACGATCTCGCCACCGTTCATCAGGATGTTGCCGTTGGCGTTGAAGTCGCCGAAGACGCTGACGGTCGTGCGGTTTGCGCCGAGGGAAGCACCGATCTGGAGGGAGCTGCCGGGGAGGGCGGTGAGGGCGCCGAGGGTTATGAGATCGCGGCCGTTCGCGACGGTAACGTCGGCGTTTGCACCGAGCGTACTGAGGGAGTTGAGCGCGTCGAGGCCGGTGGTGCGGTTGCGGAGGCGGCCGCCGTCACGGTCGAGGGTGACGCTGGTGTTGATGGTGTCGATCTCAAGGTCGTCGGCGACGATTTCGCCACGGATGGTGAACCGGCCGTTGGAGAACGTGCCGTTGGAGAAGTTTGTGATCGTGCGGCCGGAGGCGAGTTCGACGGTAGTACCTTCTTCGACAGTGATGTTCCCGGAAGCGTTGGCAGAGCCTTCCACGGTGAGGTTGTTCAGCAGCACGACGTTGCGACCGTTGAGCGTGAGCTGGCCGAAGGAACCGATGGACGAGATGTTGGGGAGAATGGAGTTGCCGCCCCCGTCGAGGAGGTCGGAGGCCGCACCGGAGAGCAGAACGGAGGAGTTGATCCGGGTGACGCCCGCGAGGGCGTTGCCACGGATGACACCACCTTCGGTCGCTTCGAAGTTGCCGCCGACGAGCGTGGATCCGACAACGTTGGCGAGCGAGGCACCCGACTCGAACTCAACGATTCCGGAGTCCGTCGCCTTGAGCGTGCCGGTGACGTTGAGGACAGCCCCGGTCTTCACACGGAGAACGCCGGAACTTGAAGCCTCGATCGTGCCGGTGTTGAAGCTGTTGGCAGCGCCACCGCCGGAGAGTTCGAGTGTGCCGCCCTGGGTGAGCAGGATGGTGCCGTTGTTCGCGAGGGCCGCGGCGGTGGTGAAGACCCGGCCGGACTCGAGGGTGAGCTTTCCAGTGGTGCCTACGGACTGCAGCGCGTTGAGCGACGCGAAGGAGGATGATGCGCCGCGCAGGGTCACTTCGGCGTTGATGTTGGTGATGTCCTGATCGACGTCGCCGGAATCGACGACGCGCATCGCGGCCCCGCCGTCGACTTCGAACTTGCCGCCGTCAAGCGAGCCACCGTTAAGAAGGCTGGTGTTCTTGAAGCGGAGTTCGCCGCTGAGCACCTTGATGGTCCCGGTGTTGTTGAAAGCGATGTCGCGGATGGTCGTGATCCCGGTACCGCCGGACTTGATGATGTTTCCCGCGTTGATGAACGAATCGATGCCGGACCCGTACAGGTCGTTGTTTCCGGCGTGTGAGATGGTGAACGTCGAAGCGGCGCCGTGGTCAAACACGCTGCCGCCGGCGAAGTTGATATCGCCGGTGCCGGTCCACGCGACGCTGGTTCCGTTGTGGTCGAAGCCGGTATCGCAGAACTCTTCCGTCGTAGACCCCGCGAAGACGACCGAGCCGTTGGACTCAAAGTCGGCCCACATGAACATGCCGTCGTTGAACGTGGCGGTGCCCCCGACCCGGACCTTGTTGGTGCCGCCGTTGCCCGCGACGTACGCCCGAGTGAAGGCGAAGTTCTGGATGACGTCGAGTGTGCTGCCGTTGAGATCCAGAACGGTGTCCTGCGCCGTTCCAGTCATGGTAAGGTGGGTCACGTCTCGGGTGGTGTCGAGTGTGACGGTGTAGAGCACCCCGTAGTTGGGGAGCGTGACGTTGAAGGTGTTGGGACCGGCGTTGTCGGGGATCTGTGCCGGGCTCCATCGCGCGGCAGTGCCCCACGAGTCGCTGACACCCGCGACCCACTGAACCGCGGTCTGTGCCATCGCCGAAGTAGACACGGCAAGACCGGCGGCCAGCGACAAGACGAACGCGGTTCGGTTCTTCAACATCTCGGTCGTACTCCCTCGGCGTGCGCGGCGGCGCGCAGTCTGGATCTCCTGCCAAACGATGACCTTACATCACCCAGGGTGGGTGGTCAAGGAAAAACCGCGGCGGCGGTGCGGAGATTCACCCGTCCATGCCGGATTTGGCGGGGGGATCGGGGTTAGGTGGGTCATGGAACGGTTTGCAGCCGTGCAATGAGGTCTCGGGTCTCGCGAACTTCGGCGTTCTCGGACGTCATGGCACCTTCCGAGATGAGGGCCTCGAGCTCCGAGAGACAGCGGGCGGCGAACGCCGCGGCTTGGGCTTTGTCGTTTCTGAGGTCGGAGATCTCTGCCATCTTGAAGAGGGCGGTCGCGAGGTCGCGCCGGTGCTGCTGCATGGGGTCGGTGGACCAGATGAGCTCGCGCCGCTGCAGGCATTCGGCGAAGTCCGTTGCGGCGGCGGTGAGCAGCAGGTCGCGTTCTGCGTTCTGCGCCGCGAGGGCGAGTTCCCGGAGGGCGTTGGCGCGGCGGAGGAGGACACCGGTTACGTCGCGAGCGGCTTCGAGGTTGACCGGGTCGCCGGCGAGCAGTTCACGGGCGATGGTGAGCGCGCGGTCCATGTCGGCCTTGGATCGGGCCCAGGCGTCGCGGGCGTCTTGGGGGCGGGTGGAAGCGGAGTGGATGCGGGCCTGCTCGGCGAGTGCCGATCCGGACATGTACCACGCGAGCCACTGGTCGCGCTTGAGCTCGCCGTTGCGGGGATGGGACTGGGCGAGGCGAGCGAGTTCGTCAACGGCGGTCGCGGAGAGTTGAGAGGCTCGGGTCGCGAGTTCGAGTGCCGCGGCGAGGGACTGATTGCCGGATCCGGGTGTTGCCTTGTTTTTCTTTGCGCCGTCGGCGCGGAGTCGTGCAGCGGTCGAGAACAGAGCGGTGCTTTGCTTGTCAAACATGACCCCGACCCAGCGGGCGGCCTTGGTGTTCGATGAATCGGCGGCAAGAAGGGCGGCGAAGTCGCGGGAGAGCCGTTCGTACTCTTCGAGCGCGGAGTCGAGCGCGGGGAGCGAAGCGGAGGGATCGCCCTTCTCTGACTTTCGGAGGATGGCGTCGGCGATACGAACCTGGGCCTCAAGCCGGGAGAGATCGAACGCGGCGCGTTTGGTGTCGGGCGCGTTTCGTATCGCGGCGTCGTAGTGAGCGACGGCCTCGCGGGCGAGAGACTCCGCGGCAGCGAAGTCCTGTCGTTGCATACGAAGGGCGGCGAGACGGATCTTGATGGATCCGAGCGAGGCTTCGGCGAGTGGGCCGGGGGTCGTGGAGGCCAGAGAAGTACGAACAGTCAGGCACTGCGTGTAGTTTGCTTCGGCCTGGTCGAGGGTGCCGGAGGACTGAAGCGAGAGGCCGCTGCGAAGATCGCCGGCGAGTTCGAGCGAGTCGGCGAGCATGGACGCGAGGCTCGGAGACTCGGGCGATGCTTCGGAGAGACGCTTGATCTGTGTTTCGAGGGTGGAGAGGAGGGTGCGTTTGGCTTGGGTCGAACCGACGAGCTTGTCGATGGCCGGCGGGAAGTCGTAGAGCATCGTGCTCGCGAGGCCGAGTGCGATCGAGGCGTTTTCCTCTGCCTGCTCGCGTTCCGTGACGGCGACGGCCGCGTTGGTTCGTGCGGCCACTTCGGCATTGGACTTCTGCTTGTAGAGGACGGCCATGACGACACTGAAGGCGACGATCGTGAGAAGAAACGCGACGGCCACACCGACGGGCATGCGGTAGCGGCGGAGTGTTTTCGAGATGACGTACCAGCCGCTGTCGCTCTTGGCGTCGATAGGCTGACCTTGCAGGTAGCGTTCGACGTCGCGTGCGAGGTCGCCCGCGCTCTGGTAGCGGCGGTCGCGTTCCTTGCGGAGGCACTTGAGAACGATGGTCTCGACTTCGTCGCCGATGGCGCGGCGAACGGTGGTGGGTTTGACGGGCTCTGCGCGGAGGATGCGGTCGAGGACGTCCCGCATGTTGCCGACCACTTCATAGGGGAAGCGACCCGTGAGCATCTGGTAGAAGATGACGCCGAGGGAGTAGACGTCGGTGCGGGTGTCGATGTTGACGTGGACGCCTTCGGCCTGTTCGGGGCTTGCCCAAGGAAGGGAGCCGATGAACTGGCCGGTCATGGACATCACCTCGCGACCGGCGTCGCCGGCGTCGAGGGATTCGGGCATGGTCACTTTGGCGAGGCCGAAGTCGACGATGATCGGCTCACCGCTCTGATCGACGCGGATGTTCGCCGGCTTGAGATCTCGGTGAATGACACCCTTCATGTGGGCGGCGTTGACGCCTTGACAGATCTTGGTGAAAAGCCGGAGCATGGACTCGAGATCGAGCTTCTTGGCGTTGAGGTGCTCACTCAGGGTGCGGCCCGAGATGTAGTCCATGACGTAGAAGAAGCTGCCGTCTTTGGTGACGCCGCTGTCATGGATGCCGACGATGTTGGGGTGGTTGAGCTGGCCGAGGATCTGGACTTCACGCTCGAAGCGGGCCTTGCCCTTGCTGCCGCCGAACGGGCCCGAGTGCATGACCTTGATGGCGACGCGGCGCTTGGTGGTGCGTTGGAGTGCGAGGTACACGACGCCCTGGCCGCCGCGGTGGATCTCGCGGATCAGGTCGAAACCAGGGAAGGTGTCCGCGGGAGGAAGGTCAGCACCAAAGCCGGGGACAGGCTCGAAGGGGGTCTGGTCCTGGATTGCCGCGTTGATAAGGTCGCGATCGCGGTTGCTGCCGGACGGAGGCGTCGTGCCAGACGGTGAGTTGGGCGCGGACGGGGAGTGTCCAGCGGAGGTCGGCGCGGCACTCGGGTCGGGTGCTTTGCTCGAGTCGGTGGGTTTGTCGGGCGTTTCGCTCATGGCGAGTCAGTCCAACGGTTACCGAGGTCCCGCGCGGGGCCTTCAGAGCTGCAAACGGAGGATCGGGCGGTCACTCACTCACCCCCGGTCGAGAAAAACTGGGCGGAGGGGCCGAGCAGTTCCTTCAGGCGGTCGTGGGCACGGGCTCGGAGCATGAAAACCGCACCTTCGGAACGACCGAGTTCGCGGGCGACATCGGCCGCGGACTTGCCGGCGAGGTCGTAGAGCCGGATGACGCGGGCGTAGTCCGCGGGGAGTGCCGAGATGGCCTGTTCCAGCAGGTTCCCGGCTTCGCCCCGCATGGCGACAACGCTCGGGGTGGTGTTGGTGATACCGAGGAGGTCCACGAGCGCGGCCATGGAGTCTTCGCGTCCGCGAGCGGCTTCGACGCGGTTCTTCGGCCCTGGGCGTTTGGCGGCGTCGAGGGCACGGACGGCGTCGATGAGGTTGTTCTCGGCGAGCCGGGTCATCCAGGCGAGGAACGCGGAGGAATCTCCCTTGGTGAATCGCTTGAGTCGGAGGAAGGCCTCGAGGAATGTGACCTGCATGAGGTCATCGACATCGATGAGCGACTGGTAGGGGCCGGAGATCTTGCTGGCGAGGCGGGCGCGGACCCGTGGGGCGAGGGCTTCGAGGAGCGCGACGATAGCGTCGCGGTCACCCGCGAGGGCTCGTTCGAGGAGGGTGTCAAGCTCAGGCGACTCCGACACAGTTTCTACCTTCCCGGGGATGAACGAGAACGGCGGCGGTTACTCACGGGGTGCGGGGGGCCAATCAACCTGCCGGAGCATTTGCGTGCCCGCGGCACCCGCACAGGCGAACCACAGCATACCCAGGGCGCACTTTGCGGACATTTCCCGAACGAGGGTGCGGTCGTCCATGTGGCGGAAGGCCCGGACCTCAACCTCAGGGGCGTTCAGGCGGGTCGCGAGGGCGGGGCGCAGGGCCAGAGCGATGAAGACGAGCCCTACTGGCTTGGCGGGAAACTCGCCTCGACTGGGAACGGCTCCGCCGGGGCCTGCGATTCCGGTGACCGCGAGGCAGGCCTCGGCGGAAAGTCGCTCGAGGCCACCCTGCGCCATGGCGGCCGCGACTTGGGGGCTAACCGCCCCGGGGCCCTCGGGACCGAGGAGTGGTTTGGGCACGCCGGCGAGCAAGGTCTTCAGATCATTGCTGTACGTAACCAGCCCGCCCCGGAAGACCGCGGACGAGCCGGGGACATCGGTGATGAGCCGGGCGATGAGACCGCCGGTGCAGCTCTCGACGGTTGCAAGCCGGGCACCGAGACCGGACAGCCGCGAGACGACGGCCTCTTGGAGCGTCTCACCACCGGCGGCGAAGACGTGAGGGGCGGCGCGTAGGCGAACGTCGCGTTCGGTGGCGGCGACCGCGGCGGCGGCAATGTCAGTGGCCTCTGTGCCCTCGTAGCGGATTCGACAGGAGACGACACCGCCGGATGCGGTGGTTCCGACGAGAGGGTTGCGGTCGCGACTCATGAGGTCGCCGAGGCGTTCGGCGAGTGAGGATTCGCCGATGCCGAAGCAGTGCAGGCACCGGGTGATGACGTGCACGCCCGGGCGGGGACGGAGACGCGGGACGACCTGATGCTGGAACATGGACCGGAGTTCGCTCGGCGGACCCGGGATGCAGAAGACGTCGCAGCCATTGGAGAAGGTCGCGGCAAGACCGGGAGCGGTGCCGCAGAGGTTCGGGAGACTCTGCGCGAGGGAGGGGCGCTGAGCCTGCGCGCGGTTATTCGGAGGCATGGAGCGAGCGCGGGCCTCGAAAAAGGCTTCGATCTCGGCGAGAGCGATCAGGTCTTCAACGAGGGGACACTCGAGGGCGTTGGCAAGGGCCTGGCGGGTGAGGTCGTCGGCGGTGGGGCCGAGGCCGCCGGTACAGAGGATCAGGTCGGCGTGATGCGAGAGGCGTTTGAACGCCGCTGCTTGAGCGGCAAGGTCGTCCGGGACCGTCACGTGTTCGATGGGGACGATGCCGAGTTCAACGAGACGTTCGGAGATCCACTTGGAGTTGGTGTCGAGCGTCTGGCCGAGGGTAAGCTCGTCGCCAATGGACAAAATAGCGGCTTTCGCGTGGGCCTGTCTCATCGGCAGGAAGGGTAGGTGGGGAGAAGGGGGGAAGGAGTAAGGCGAAATCTGCCGCGGATGAAGCGGCGTTGGCTAGGATTCCGGCGTGAAAAAGCGGATCTACCTGGACAACGCGGCTACGAGCTTCCCAAAGCCCCCCACGGTCTACCCGGCGATGATGGACTATGGCATGAGGCTGGGGGCGTCGCCAGGCCGCGGGCACTATGCGGAGAGCCGGGAGGGGGCGAGGCTGATCGCGCGGTGCAGGGAGCGGATCAACGCGTTCATCGGCGGAGAGGCCGCGGACCACGTGGTCTTCACCCTGAACACCAGCGATGCGCTGAACCTCGCGATCAAGGGGGTCGTGAGGCATCGGCGCTTGACCGAACCCGGCAGGGCCATTCACCTGGTCTCGACGGACATGGACCACAACTCGGTTCTGAGGCCGTACGCGGCGCTGGCCCAGGAGCCCGGAGTGAGCCTGACGTACGTCGCGGCGGACCCGGCGACCGGAATCGTCCGCGCGGAGGACGTCGTCTCGGCAATCACCGCGGACACGGTGCTGGTGAGCGTCGTCCACGTGAGCAACGTTTCGGGTGCGATCCAGCCGATCGAGGCCATCGGGCGAGCATGCAGGGCGCGCGGCGTGATGTACCTGGTCGACGCGGCGCAGTCCCTGGGGCACGTGCCGTTTCACGCCGGGGATTGCTTCGCGGATCTGGTTGCGTTCCCCGGGCACAAGGGCTTGATGGGGCCGCAGGGAACTGGCGGCCTGTATGTGCGGCCCGGCGCTGCGGATCGGGTCGCGACGACGCGCGAGGGCGGCACGGGGCACCTCTCGGAACTCGAGGTTCAGCCCGACGAGATGCCGCAGAAGATGGAAGCCGGCTCGCACAACACGATCGGGATCGTCGGGCTATCCGAAGGCGTGCGATGGCTGAGTGAGCGGGGACACACGAGCTGCCGCGATCACGAGTTGGAGTTGATCGGGGTGATGCTGGAGGAGTTGCGAGCGGGCGGCGTGCGCACGCACGAAGATCGCAGCACCAGCGGCCCCCTCTCCGGGCTCAGGCTTCTTGGGCCGACCGATCCCGCGACGCGGTGCGGCACGTTCTCGTTTGTACACGATGTGCTGTCACCCGGCGAGATCGTGCTCGCGCTCGAAGAAGGCTTCGGAGTTCTCGCGCGGGCCGGGATCCACTGTGCGCCGCGGGGTCACAGAACACTGGGATCACTGGAACTCGGCGGAGCGGCCCGAATGTCCCTCGGGCCATTCGTGACGGCGGACGATGTACGAACCGCGGTACGGGGGCTTCGCGAGATCTGCGCGGCGGTTACGCCCGCGTAGCTCAGGCGCTCGGCGGGTTGACCTCGACCCAGCTCGTTTCCATGTGACGCACGATCGCGCCGGTGGTCTGGTAGATCACCTGCTCGGCGATGTTGGTGCAGTGGTCCGCCATGACTTCGCACAGGTTCGCGAGTTCGTGCAGGCGGAAGGCGAACTCGACCGTGGTCGTGCCGCGAGCGATGCGTTCCTCCGCGTCCCGCAGGATCGCGGACTTGAACGCGGTCACGGCGTGCTGGCTCTGGAGGACGACTTTCGCGAGACGAGGGTCGTTGCGCTCGATGGCCGAGCTGGAGTCGCGTAGGATGCCCACGACGCTGTTGGCCATGACGCGGAAGGTATCCGGGAAGTCGCCGGGGGTGCCCTTGAGACAGCCGACCATTTCGGCGACGTCTACGCCGCCATCGGCGATGCGCTCGAGTTCGTTGTTCACCTTCACGATGGTGAGCAGCAGGCGGACTTGAGTCGCGTCCAGCTCGGATCCGGCCCGAGCGACGTCCGTCAGCAGATGGACCGAGTTGCGCTCGATCTCGACATCCGCGGCGTCGATGGCGTCATCGAGACGAATGACCGCCCGCGCCTGCTCGGCGTCTCGGGCGAAGAGAGCCTCGAAGGCGCCCTCGAGCATCGCCTGCACGCGACGCCCCTGCGCGACGATCTCGCCGCGAAGGCCTGTCACCCGAGTCATGTAATCCTGCGCACTGTTCGCCATAGTCGCCCCGTGTACCAGTTGGAGAAGGGTAGGACGGTTGTCGGGTTGAAGCGGAGCTCGGCCTTGCTGCGAGGGTTTCCACCGCCGTACTGTTGGGCTCCCCTAACCCACGAGGCACACATGACCTTTGAAATCCACTCCGTCAAGGCCCGTCAGATTCTCGATTCCCGCGGCAACCCCACGCTGGAAGCCCAGGTAGAGCTCGAGGGCGGCGCCATCGGACTGGCTGCGGTGCCCTCTGGGGCGTCGACGGGCGAACACGAGGCCTGCGAACTCCGAGACGGGGACAAGGCGTACTACCTCGGCAAGTCGGTTCTGAAGGCAGTTGAGAACGTGAACCGCCGCATCGCGCCCGAGCTGCTGGGCCGCGACGCCCGCGAGCAGGAAGGGATCGACGCCCTCATGCTCCAGCTCGACGGGTCCGCGAACAAGTCAAACCTTGGCGCGAATGCCATCCTGGGCGTGTCGATGGCCGTGGCCAAGGCCGCGGCATCGGCGATGCACCTGCCCCTCTACCGCTACCTCGGCGGCTCCGCGGCGAAGACGCTGCCCTGCCCGATGATGAACATCCTCAACGGCGGGAAGCACGCGGACAACACGGTGGACTTCCAGGAGTTCATGATCCAGCCCTGGGGCTTCGACACCTTTGAGGAAGGCCTTCGCGCGGGCGTCGAGATCTACCACGCGCTCAAGAAGGTGCTGCACGACAGCCACCTCTCGACCGCCGTGGGCGACGAAGGCGGCTTCGCTCCCAACCTGAAGAGCAACGAAGAGGCCCTGCAGATCATCGAGAAGGCAGTCGCGAAGTCGGGGTACAAGTGGGGCGAGCAGATCTTCGTGGCCCTCGACCCCGCCACAAGCGAGTGCTGGAACGAAGCCGCGGCAGAGGGCAAAGTCGGGTACAAGATGTTCAAGTCGACGAAGGAGGTCGTGCCGAGCGACCAGATGATCGACATGTGGGCGTCGTGGTGCGCGAAGTACCCCATCCGGTCGATCGAAGACGGTCTGGCTGAGAACGACTGGGACGGGTGGAAGAAGATCACCGAGCGGCTCGGCAACAAGGTGCAGCTCGTCGGCGACGACCTGTTCGTGACCAATAAGAAGTTCCTGCAGAAGGGTCTGGACACCAAGAGCGCGAACGCGATTCTCGTGAAGGTGAACCAGATCGGCTCGCTCAGCGAGACGTTCGAGGCGGTCAACCTCGCCCTGCGCAACAAGTACGGCGCGATTCTGAGCCACCGCAGCGGCGAGACCGAGGATTCGACCATCGCCGACTTGGCGGTGGCGACCAACTGCGGGCAGATCAAGACCGGCGCCCCCTGCCGGAGCGACCGTAACGCCAAGTACAACCAGCTGCTCCGCATCGCGGAAGAACTGGGTTCCAACGCGGTGTACGGCGGGAAGATGTGGTACAGAGGCTAATCGGAAATTCGGCCACAGCACTCCGCAATAGAACCGAATGTCGCCAGAATCCCCGGAACAAGGGCCCGTGGTCCTACGCGCGACCCGCGCAGGCCGCCTAGGTGGACCCCTTGGTAGGTAGTTCCCCGGCGGAGTGCTTGACAGGAGCGAAGGCAGAAGCCGGGAAGGCCGATCCCACGAGGTCGTTGTACCGCTTGGGGGCTCCATGCGTAGAACTGAGAATCGGCGTCTGTTCCTGGCGATTGTGGTTGGCGGCGTGGCGGGCACGGCGTGTGGGCAGGATGCCCAGCCGGTTGACTCGGTGACCTCGGCCGAAATGTTCGAAATGAACGACCCACCCGATCTGCCCGGGCACGAGCGCGGAGCCCGCACGCCCGCTGAGAAGGAGCCCGCCGAGGAACCCGCACCCGCCGAGGAAGCTCGCGACTGGTTTGGGGGCAAGGCCTGGTTCGAGTGGTCCACAATGACGGGTGACTGGGGCGGAGCTCGCACGACTCTCGAAGACAAAGGGTTGTCCATCGGCGGCAGCTACACCATGGACTGGGGCTCCGTGTGGTCCGGTGGTGTGAACAACGTCGCGTCGACGATCCACCTCTGGGACATCAACGCCACCGCCGACCTTGAGAAGATGTTCGGATGGAAGGGCGCGACGGTCTTCGCTGACGGCTACTTCACGCAGGTGCGCGGCGGCTCCCGCGATGTTGGCGACCTCCACGGCGTGAGCAACATCGACTCCGGCAAGAACATCGGCCAGCTCGCGGAGCTCTGGTACGAACAGTGGCTGCTCGAGGACAAGCTGCGCCTGAAGGTCGGCAAGATCGACGGAAACGCGGAGTTTGCCTTCATCGACGCGGCGTCCGAGACGCTCAACGGTTCGATCGCGATGCCCGCGACGGCCTGGGACCTTCCCACCTACCCCAACCCCGCAACGGGCATCGTGGTGTTCGTCTACCCGTCCGAACGGTGCTACATCGGCGCCGGTGCGTTCGATGGCGCGACCGCGGACGGCTGGGACACCGGCAATCGCGGTCCCGATCAGTTCTTCGGCGACGACAAGTCCGACGCCTGGTTCTTCATCGCCGAAGCCGGTTTCACGTGGGACGAGTGGGGATCCATGGGCGGCGGCCGCTTCGCGGTCGGCGGCCACATCCACACCGCGGACTTCGCCGAACTGAACGGGAGCGACACCGAGGACGCCACCGGAGCCTACGTGCTCCTCGAGCAGCAGGTCTGGCGCAAGGGTGCGGAAGAAGAGAACGCCGACAAGGGCGTTTACCTCTTCGGCCTCGCCGGGCTCGGCGATAGCGACGTCCACGAGGTCGAAGGACAGCTGATCGGCGGCGTGATGTGCCGCGGGCTGTTCGAAAGCCGCCCGGACGACTCGTTTGGGTTGCTGTCCTCGTGGCTGATGCTGAACGAGGACGCGGGCCTGGAAGAAGACGAAGTGGTGATCGAAGTTCTGTACAAGGCGCAGATCACGCCCTGGATCAGCGTGACGCCGGATGTGCAGTTCGTGGTCAACCCGGGGGGCACCGAGGACATCGAGAACGCGGTGCGCGGCGGGGCCCGGTTTGAACTGGTGTTTTGAACGACGGATGGGGATTGATCAAACTCGCAAGGAACTGACTTCATGAACATTCGAACGAAACTGATTGCACTTTGCGGCGTGGGTCTGTGCGCCGTGGGATCACTGGTGGGCGTGTTCCATTACTCGCTCGGCCAGATCTCGGAAGCGACCACGGCTATGACGACGACATCGAGCTCGCTCCGGAACCACCTCGAGGGCGACATGATGCACGACGCCATCAACGGCGACGTACTCGCCGCGCAGCTCGCCAAGACGGACGAGGAGATCGATCAGGTCAAGAAGGACCTGGCCGAACACGCCGAGTGGTTCAGAAAATGCCTCAACGAAAACGCGACACTCGAACTGCCGCCCGAAGTGACCGCCGCGCTCACCGAGGCGAAGCCCCGACTTGACGACTACATCTCGGCCGCCGAGAAGATCGTGGCCGAGCGCAAGTTCGACAAGGCCTCGCTCGACTCGTTCAACGCAGCCTTCGAGCACCTCGAGGAGGCCAACGAGAAGCTCTCCGACCTTATCGAACAGTCCGTGATCGCCGCCGGCAACAACCAGGAGCAGACCCGCAGCACCGCCAACACCACGGCGTTCCTGCTCGCGGGGATCTCGGCAAGCATCTTCGGCTTCTTCAGCTTCGCGACCGGGCGATCCATCGTGAACTCACTCGGCGGTCTCCGCCGGACGCTGACGAAGTTCGCCGCGGGCGACCTAACCGAACGCCTCAACACGACGAACAAAGACGAGATCTCGCAGGTCGCCACCGAGGCCAACACCATGGCGGACTCGATGTCCAAGATGGTGGAGCAGATCCGCACCGCCTCTGAGCAGGTCGCCGCCGCGGCTCAGGAAATCGAAGCATCCGGCCAGGAGGTCCGTCGCCAGACCGACGACCAGGCCGCGAAGATCGAGCACCTCAGCGCCGCGTTGACTCA
Source organism: Phycisphaerales bacterium (assembly GCA_044359425.1). GTDB lineage: Bacteria > Planctomycetota > Phycisphaerae > Phycisphaerales > UBA1924 > JBEIUO01. Next base: position 287 of record JBIKMF010000010.1, on the reverse strand, counting down.
GGTCTCGCAGGTCACCGACCTTGTCGCGACCCGCAGCCAGGAAGCCAACGACACCGCGGAACAGTCCGGGCGTGCCGCGGCGGAAGGCGGCGAGGTCGTGAACGAGGCGTTGACGGGGATGAAGACCATCGACACCACGGTCACAGAGAGCGCGACGCTCGTCCAGGACCTGGGCAAGCGTGGCGAGCAGATCGGCCAGATCATCAAGGTGATCGACGACATCGCCGAGCAGACGAACCTGCTGGCCTTGAACGCCGCGATCGAAGCGGCCCGGGCCGGCGATCACG
>JBIKMF010000193.1:0-7632 GCA_044359425.1 Phycisphaerales bacterium | reverse complement strand
CGTGGGATCGCGAACGGGCCGGGGCATGGGGTGGGGACGTGGGAGGAGCCGCGGGGTGTGTATGGGGTGGCGCAGCTGAGCAATCGGGTGTTGTTTCCGATTGATGGGCTGAACATCAAGCAGGGGGAGTGCGGCGAGTTGTTTGGGTATGGGTATCTGCCGTTGCCGCTGACGCAGGCGAAGGCGAAGACGGACGGGGCGGATGTGCCGACGGGGGATCAGAGCTGGACGTTGTTTGTGAACACGGCGACGTTTAAGGGGCCGCTCGCGTTTTTCTTGCCGTATTTCTGGTCGAGCGCGACGGTGAAGGAGCCGCGGCTGGCGGGGATGTTGCTGGATTCGCGGCCGTCGGAGCCGAACCGGGCGCTGCAGATGGAGACGCAGTACGTGCCGGCGGTGGAAGCGGCGGATGGGAATGGGGGGAGGTGGGCGCGGATTGCGCCGACGATGTTCCCGGTTGGCGAGAACGGTGAGACGATGGGGGTGCACAAGGTGATGGCGTACGACCGGAGTGCGCTGTGGGACGGGGTGAAGGCGTGGTTTGAGGGGGGCGCCGAGTGCAGCGGTGAGATCGGGGGCGGGGCGGGGCGGGGAATGGCGCTGCAGGCGTTCAAGGGCGGCGGCGGGGCGACGTGGCGGATTTATCTGGATACGACGAAGAAGGAGGAGCGATCGCCGATTGCGTGGAAGAGCTTCGCGACGGCGAGGGCGGAGGATGCGGAGACGTTTGGGTATCGGTGGTCGGAGGACGTGCGGCGCGCGGAGGGGTTGCCGGCGATTGTGCTGCCGGAGTATTACAAGCTGGTGAAGGGCGAGAAGAAGTCGGAGTGGGTGCCGGTGAACGCGGAGGATGTACCGAAGGACACGGGGCTCGCGGCGGTGGAGTTTGGGCGTGCGAAGGAGGATCCGCAGGAGGCGTACACGACGCCGGACGCGGCGGATTCGTGCTGGAAGACGCCGGGGCCGAAGGCGGGACCGTTTACGGCGAAGCTGGGCGATGGGAGCGTCGTGACGTACTGGTGGTATCGGTTTGCGGATCAGCCCGCGCTGCTGAATGCGGATCTGTCGGCGGAGGAGCGGGAGCGGATGCAGGGGTTGGTGGAGAAGCTGCACCGGGCGTGGACGCCGGAGCGGGAGTATCTGCCGCCGCCGGCGCGTGGGACGCTGGCGGAGCTGGATCCTGCGCAGCTGGTGACGCCGCCGAAGGGGCTGGAGGTTGGGTACGTGCCGATTGCGGTGAAGCAGCAGGGTGGGGAGTAGGAGGGGGCGGCGGGAGTGCACAATGGCCGGATAACAGCGGCCTTGCGGCTCGCCTCGAACCGTGTGTGGCATTTTGCCGTACAGTACGATGTACTCGGGCATCGGCCACGAGGTTCCACCATGAGCGTCTCACGCAAGATCCCATCCGCCCGGCTCGATTTCCGAGTCTCGCCCGAACACAAGTCGCTGATCGAGCGTGCCGCGAGCGCTCAGGGGCAGACGGTGTCGAGCTTTGCGATCGCGACGCTGCTGAAGGCATCGCAGGAGGCGATTGAGAGCGAGACGTCGCGGACGCTCTCCGCTCGCGACACGGCGAGATTCCTGGCGATGCTTGATGCGCCCGGCGCACCGAACGCCGCGCTGAAAGCCGCGGCCAAGCGCTACAAGGCGCAACGTGGGCGCTGACCGCGTCATGTGGACCATCGAGGAGCTCGCGTCCGATCACGATCGGGCGGGGGTTTCGTGCGGGCACGAGTCGCTCGACGACTTCCTCACGCAGTTTGCGAGTCAGAATCAGAAGACGGGCGTCAGCCGAACATTCGTGGCGCTCATGGCCGGCGAAAGGACTGTCCGAGGCTACTACGCGCTCGCCGCGGGATCGGTGCAGTTCCAGAGTCTGACCGAGGCGCAGCGCAAGCGGCTGCCGAAGTACCCGGTACCTGTAGCCCATCTCGGCAGGCTCGCGGTCGACAGGAGTGTGCAGGGGCAAGGGCTCGGGGTGCACTTGCTGATCGACGCGTTCCACCGCGTTGTGCAAGCGGAACGCACGTTGGGCATCCACGCGATCGAGGTGGTTGCGATTGATGAGGCGGCGAAGCGGTTCTATCTGAAGTACGGCTTCACCGAGTTCGCGGATGACCCGCACCATCTTTTCATTTCGATGAAGACTGTTCGGAAGCTGGGGCTGGCGTAGATCGTGGGCGGGCGGCGCTGCATGAAGCGGACTTACCGCACGGCGAGTGGGCATGGCCGCAGGGTCGCGTGACCGGCCCCATCCGCGCAGTGTACCAGCGCTTGGGCGGGACCCATGGGGCTGGGCGTCCCCCACTGCTGCTCGTTTCCTACGCTTTCGCCATGCCACGACATCGGATGCGTTGTGAACTTGTTGGGGACGTTGCGGTTGCGGATCCGCACGGGGTGCTTGCGTACTTTGAAGCCCGCGCACCGGGGGATGGGGATGTGGAGGGGCTGGCGGCGCTGATGCTCGCGAGCTATCGGGGGACGATTGATGATGAGGGGGAGACGATCGACGGCGCGCGGGGGGCGGTGCGGGGCGTGTTCGCGGGGGAGTTTGGGGCGTTTGACCGCGAGGCTTCGTTTGTGTTTGTGCGCGAGGGGGCGGTTGCCGCGGCGACGATTGTGACGAGGCGGGGTGAGGTGCCGCTGATTGCGTTTTCGATGACGGCGCCGGAGTGGAAGCGGCACGGGCTGGCGCGGGCGGGGCTGGGGATGGCGATGAGGGCGCTGGCCGCGCGTGGGGAGGCGTGCGTCGATCTGATCGTGACGGCGGGGAACGATCCGGCGGAGGGGTTGTACCGGTCGATGGGGTATCGCGTGGTGGAGACGCGGTGATTCAGACGGTTTTGACTTTGGGGAGCAGTCCGGCGGGGGACTCGGGGCCGTCGAAGTACTCGATCTGTGCGAGGCCGTTTTTCACGAGGTAGCGGGTGATGCGACGGTCGCCCTTTTCGTGGGCGTAGCCGTCGCCGGCGTCGTGGTAGTGCGTGGCGCGGGCTTCGCCGCTGGCGTCGGGCGCGGCGAGGAGGGTGAGTTCGGCGCGGGCGGCGTCGTCGGTCGTCATGGAGGCGGGGGCGAGGGGGATGGCTGCGCCGGCGCGGAGGAAGAGTCGGGGGAGCGCGTGTTCGGCGGCTTCGCCGACGAGGGTGATCTCGCGCCAGTCGCCGCGGGGCATGGGATCGGGGCACTCGAAGGAGTTCTTCGCGGTGGAGCAGCGGACGAGGAGGTCGTCGCCGAGGAGGAAGCTGGAGTCGGCGGCGCGGAGGCGGACGTCGGTGGGGTCGGCGTAGAAGAGGGGGCGGACGATGGGGTCGCCGGTGACGGAGGCGTGGTGCGCGAGGGTGTAGAGGTACGGGAGCAGGCGGTAACGGCGGAGAAGGGCGAGGCGGCAGAGCTGCTCGGTGTGCGGGCCGAAGGACCAGGGCTCGTGGTCGGTCGAGTCTTTGATGGAGTGCGCGCGGGTGAAGGGGAGGAGCGCGGCGATGCCCATGAAGCGGGCGAAGAGTTCGGGGGATGCGTCGCCGACGAAGCCGCCGATGTCGGGGCCGCTGAGGGGTTGGCCGCTGAGGCCGAGGTTGATCGTGGTGGCGATGGACCAGCGGAGGTGGTGCCAGTCGCTGCGGTTGTCGCCGGTCCAGGTCGCGGCGTAGCGCTGACCGCCGAGGAAGTTGGCGCGGGTGAGGATGAAGGGGCGCCGATCGGGGCGTGCCGCGGCCATGCCTTCGCGGGAGGCGCGGACCATGAGCATGCCGTAGACGTTGTGGAAGGTGGCGTGGGATCCGGGGCCGCCGAGATCGGGGTCGGCGTCGTGGTGGTTTGAGTCGGGCATGGTCTTGCCGGGCACGTCGAAGACGGCGGGCTCGTTCATGTCGTTCCAGACGCCGTCGATGCCTTGGGCGAGGAAGTCTTTGTAGAGGGAGGCCCACCATGCGCGGGTGCGGGCGCGGGTGAAGTCGGGGAACGCGCACATGCCGGGCCAGACCTTGCCGTGGTACTCGCGGCCGGCGGCGTTCTTGACGAAGTGGTCGCCGTCGCGGCCCTGTGCGTAGACGCTGTACTGGTCGTCGACCTTGATGCCGGGATCGATCATGTAGATGGAACGGAAGCCCATCGAGTGGAGCTTCGCGTTCATCGCTTTGGGATCGGGGAACTTCTCGGCGTCGAAGGTGAAGCAGCGGAAGCCGTTCATGTAGTCGATATCGAGCCAGATGACGTCGCAGGGGATGGAGCGGTCGCGGAAGCCCTGGGCGATTTCGATGACGCGGGACTCGGGCTCGTAGCTCCAGCGGCACTGGTGGTAGCCGAGGGCCCAGCGGGGCGGGAGGGGCATGTAGCCGGTGAGGCGTGCGAGTTCGCGGACGACTTCGCGCGGATGGTCGCGCTTGATGATGGTGATGGCGGGAGCGGGGCCCTTTACGCGGAAGGTGACGTCCTTGCGGAGGTCGACCTCGCAGCGGCGCGTGGTCTCGGCGATGATGCCCATGGCCGAGCCATCGGGGAGGAGGACGAGGACGAAGGGGTGGGCCTGGTAGAGGGAGGGAGAGCGGTCGGTGTAGTCGAAGGCGTCGGTGTTCCAGAGGACCTTGCGGGTTCCGTTGCGCTTGAGGGGGCCTGCCTGTTCACCGGTGCCGTAGAAGGATGCGCCGGTGGGGCAATCGACGCGGACGACGGATGTAGAGCCGGCGCGGGAGTATCGGGGGCGGGCGGGGAAGTCGGCGGGGCAGGGCCCGGTGGGTTGAGGCTGAACGAGGTAGGCGGGGAAAGGGTCGAGGCGGGGTGTCGCCGGGGGCAGGAAGCGGGCGACGCCGGGCCCGATCAGGGACGCGTCGCGGGCGACGCGTTCGCGGAGGGGGGGCTTGGGAGAACGCACCGCGGGTCTGGACTTGGTCGTGACTGGCATGCTCGCGGAGCGTAGCCGAAGACGGGCCGATCGCCCATGGACAAACTGGAATGAAACGCGTTACCTTGTTCTCCCAATGACGAACAAGTGGTCTGAACTGGTATGTTCGGACGTATCCGGCCGAGTGGCTGGAAAGAGCCCCGAGAAGGAAGCAGTATGAAGAATCTCCCCCACTTTGCTCAGGTCGTGTCCGCTTCGCTGGTTCTTGCCGTTGCGGGCGCGGGATTGACGGGTTGCATCGTGTCGACCGGGTGCAGCATGAACTGGCAGCCGGCGAACTTCAAGGGGCCGGTGAATGCCGCGGCGACGCTGACGGCACCCTCGGCGGTTGACGCGAAGACGGAGAACGGCGCGGTGACCCTGATCGCGGGGACCGGGACGGAGCTCACGGTGACGGGTACGGCGCGGGCCACGAGCGCGGAGCGGTTGGCCCTGATCAAGGTGGTGGTTGAGCAGGGGGCGGACGGGGTGGCGATGGTGAGCGTGGTCTGGCCGCCGGATGGACGGAAGGGATCGGAGGGGTGTGACCTGACGATCACGGTGCCGACGGTGGCGAAGGTGGCGGCGAAGTCCTCGAACGGGGCGATCACCTCGACGGGGCTTTCGGGCGACCTGGTGCTCAAGACCAGCAACGGCGCGGTAACGGTGAACGGCCACACGGGGCCGCTGAACGTGGACACGAGCAACGGGGCGATCAAGGCGAGCGACGTGAACGGGCCGGTGATGGCGGACACGAGCAACGGCGCGATCTCGATCTCGCTGACGAGCGCGGAAGCACCGGTGCAGGCGAAGTCGTCGAACGGTTCGATCACGCTGGTGGTGCCGGATGCGTATTCGGGCGCGGTGTCGTGCTCGACGAGCAACGGGAGCGTGACGAACGGGACGAAGGGCGCGCTGGCGGCGGGATCGACGAAGACGAAGGGAACGATCACCCTGGGCGCAGGTGCCGCGGCGTCGACGCTCCGCACGAGCAACGGCTCGGTGACGGTGAAGCAGGGGCAGTGAGCGTCGCCGGTTGACTGAGACACGATGGTTGAAAAACACAAACCCCCGGGGGACTGACCCGGGGGTTTGTTGTTGGGTGGTGCGTAAGAGGGGGTGCGATTACTCGCAGCCGGGGAATCCGATGCCGCCCGCGTCCCACGCGGCGAAGAAGTTGATCACGTCGTCGCCGTCGACGCCGCCGGAGTTGTCCACGTCGGCGCAGTTATCGCTGCTATCCCACGCCGCGAAGAACGCGATGACGTCGTCGCCGTCGATGCCGCCGTCGTTGTTGTAGTCAGAGAAGCAGCTATCGGCGGCCCAGGGGCAGGGGGGAACCGGCGGGGTGGTCGAGAAGATGAAGACGCGCCGGCCGGCGAAATCGCAGATGGCGAGGCGACCGGTTTCGGGGTCGTAGGAGTAGTCCATCAAGCCGGAGGCGGCGGTGGCGGTGAAGGGGGAGCCGTCGGCGTTGAACATGTTGATGGTCACCGAGTTGCCGTTCAGGTCCGCGGCCTTGGTCCATCCCTCGATGGTGCTGGCCGCGGCGCTGTAGTCGTTGTACACGACGACGTCGCTGCTCAGGCCGGTGACCCACTCGCACCGCTGCATGATCTGGAAGGCGTAGGGGTCGGTCGTGCCTGGGGAACGGTCGACGACGACATGGGAAGCAAGCCCACCATTCGCGTTACGAACGCCGATGACGACGTCGTTGCTTGCGCGAGCGACGATGTTGCCGTTGACGGGGTTGATGTCGCTGTCGCGCCAGAGCGTGCCCTGCACGCGGTTGCCGTTGGTGCCGATGGTGTTCAGCACGGGTGCGGTGGCGTTGCCGCCGCCGTCCACCGAGTTGCCGTCGTAGCGCCGACCGGCGAACATGTTGAGGCCGTCACCGGAGCCGACCGCGGAATCGATGGGCAGGATGCCGAAGGGGCCCTTGGACTGAACGCCTCCGGGGTACGCGGAGAAATCGAGGATCGCCGCGAGGGGACCGTCGAGAAGACCGTCGTTGTTGTAGTCGTAGCCCTCGCCCGTGGGGCCGAAGTCCCACGACGGGCCTGCGCCACCACGAGCACCCACGCCCGCGGGCGAACTACCGATGAGGATCGGGTTCAACTGGGTGTCAACGTCAAACACGCGGTACCCGCCAGCGACGCCGACCGCGCCGGCGTCATAGTCGACAATCAGCCCTGCGTTCGGGGCGTAGGACATCCCGTAGTACCCGCGGAAGCTCGGCATCGTGGTGTCGTAGACCGGCTGGCCCAGACCATCGGTGCCGAGTTGCAGGAAACGGAAGGCACGCGCACCGAAGATGTTCTCGATCTTCACCACACGCAGGTCGCTCCGCTGCGCGCCGGTGTTGTTGTAGCCGGCGACGAAGAGGCGGTCACCGCTGAGCGCGATCACGCTGGGGTTGTTGCCGATGAAGAACGGGTTGGGCTGGGTGACTGTGGGGGCGACACAGAGGGAGAACAGGTCCTGCGTGTTCTCGAGGTACAGGTTGAGCTGAGCCTGAGCAGTGGTCGCGGCGAGGGCTGTCAGCAAGAGGGGGAGCTTCATGGGTGATCTCTCGGGTACCAGGGGGTGACGAAACGGGGCCACGGAGGCCGCCGGGGCAGGTTATATAATTCGAAACGGACCGGCAAGAGAATTTCAACCGACGAAAGCACAGCAATCGTTTACATCTTGTTATCGGACCTCGTCAGCGAGGCGGGCGGCCCCTGCAGCGGCGTGGAAGGTGGTGGTTGCGGCGG
>JBIKMF010000192.1:0-7640 GCA_044359425.1 Phycisphaerales bacterium | reverse complement strand
CGGCCAGCCACCCACCATCGCCCAGCCGGCGATCTTCGGGTTGGCGTTCTGCGCCTGCTGGATCGTGTTCACCGCGTCCTGCGGGGTCTCGACGTGGTAGTAGGTCTTCTCTTCGGTGAAGCCCTTAGCCTCGAGCGCCTTGATCTCGGCGCGGACGCCGCGGATGCGGGCCTGCAGGTTAGGGGCAACCTGGTTTCCACCGAGGATGGCGATCGGGCCGCCCTTGTCGCCCATGGCCTTCGCGAGCTGCTGCATGATGATCTTGCCGGCGGTCTCGTCGTTCACGCCGTAATACGCCATGCGCTTGCTGTCGGCGGAGTCGGAGTCGAACGTCACGACCGTCACGCCCTTGGCCACCGCGTCGTCGATCACCTTCTTCAGAACACCCGCGTCCGTGCACGAGATCGCCAGGCCATCAACACCCTGGCTCACGAGCTGCTCGACGTACTGGGCCTGAACCTGGGCGTTCTCCTTGTCCGGCGTCTTCCAGATCGCTTCGACCGTGCAGTTGTACTTCTTGGAGAGGTCCACCGCCGCCGCCATCGCGCCCGTGCGGGCCGCCTGGAACACGGCATTGTCGTTGCTCTTCGCGATCACGCCGATCCGGTACACCTTCGGCGCGTTCGCCGTCGTGCCCGCGCCGGGCGCCGCATCGGGACCGGGTGCGGGTGCTTGCTTGGACTCCGCACCGCCGGCCGGCGCGTTCCCGCCCGCCGGAGCGCGCGTTTCCTTCTTCTCACACCCTCCAAGCAACGCGAGCGAGAGTGCCGCGGCACCCATCAGCATCAGACCTTTGAGCTTCATTCCTGATCTCCGTAGTTTCCCGCGATCATCGCGGGAACCACAAATGTATCAGACCCCGCAAGCCCGCGGACCACCCCTCACCGCATTCAGCCCATGAAACCTGTTACAGGGAGGTCATCCACCGCGCCAGTCGCCCAGCCGCGGCAGCATTCGACCGGACCAACGCCAGATTCGCGCGGAGCGTCTTCCCACCCGACAAACCGTGCAGCTTGGAGAGCACAAACGGCGTGACGTCGCGGCCCCGGACACCCACGGCCTCCGCCTCTCGCTCCGCAGCCGCAAGCCAAGCCTCCCACTCCGAGCGTCCGAGCTCGTACTCGGGGGGGATGGGGTTGCATACCACGATCCCGCGGCCGGTCCGGTCCATCTCCCGGCGCGCGAACGCCGCGAGATCGCGTTCGTCGGCGAAGGAGGCGTCGACCTTCGCGCCGCTCTCGCGGAGGTAGAACGCCGGGAACCGCTCGGTGCGCAGTCCCACGACGGTGACGCCCAGGGCCTCGAAGGCCTCGCGCGTGGATTCGACGTCGAGCAGGCTCTTGACGCCGGAGGTGACGACCGCCACGGGGAATCGAGTGAACGCGCACAGGTCGGCGCTGATATCCAGGTGCTGCCCGTACCCGCGATGCACGCCGCCGAGCCCGCCGGTTGCGAAGACACGAATGCCCGCGCTCGCCGCGACTTCCATCGTGGCACTGACCGTCGTAGCACCGTGATCCCCGCGGTGCATGAGCACGCCGATGTTGGACGTGTTCGCCTTGGCGACCTTGGGGGCCGCCAGCAGCTCGTCCAGCTCGTCGTCACGAACGCCCACGACCGCGCGACCGCGGACGATGGCGATCATCGCCGGCACGCCCCCCTCCGCACGCACGATCTCGTCGAGCTCGTGCGCGAGGCCCCGCGCCGAGTCCCGCGGCACGCCGTGCAGGATCAAGGTCGACTCCAGCGCGACCACGGGTCCGGTGACCCGCACGTCGACGGTGTTCGCTGGGATCGCGCTCATCGCACCACGATCGCCTTCGGGCTGATGAGCAGCACGGGTTCCTGCCGCAACTGCATCATCGCGTCCATCTGGCGCGCGAGCTGCCCGTAGGCACGCTCGCCGATCAACTGCCGGACGATCGTCGCGAGTTCCGAGGCCGTCGCGCTCCGCGCGATGCTCCCACCGAGCGGAGAAGACGCGGAAACGCCGGAGAACATGTCCTCCAGCGCCTGCGGCAGCGACTTGGGCGCGGGGTAATGCACGACGTCGAACCCATCGAGAGAAAGGTGCTCCCCGAGGTCAGAAATCGCCTCGTCCAGACCACCCAACTCGTCCGCCATCCCGAGCCCGATCGCCTTGTCGCCCGTGAAGAGCCGCCCCTCGGCCGTCTTGCCGAGATCGATTCCCTTCCGACCCGCGGAGACGCGAGAGGTGAACTTGTCGTACGTCTGCTTCATCTTGTCGCGCACGATCCCGCGCTCGACCTCGGTCCACGGCGAGCTCGAGAACATCTGCCCCCGCGGCCCGCGCGAACGCGTCACCACGTTGACCTTCAGCTTCTCGTACAACCCGTCCATGCTGATCTTCCCGCCCACCACGCCGATTGAGCCGACGATGCTCGATGGGTTCACGTAGATCCGATCGCCGCCCACCGCGAGGTAGTACCCGCCCGACGCCGCCATCGAGCCCACGCTCACCCACACGGGCTTCTTCTCGGCGAGCCGCCGCAGCCCCTGCCAGATGATCTCGCTCGCGGTCGCCGAACCACCCGGCGAATCGATCCGCACCACCACCCCCTTGATGTCGTCTTCCCGCAGCATGTCCTCGATGGCGTTGCGCATCGTCCGCGACCCGACCGACGGCTCGCCGGAGAATCCGCCCATCGACGAATCGCCGTCCACGATCGGGCCGTTCACGTGCAACACCGCGATCGACGGGCCCGTCACCTGGACATCCGGCTCCCGCGTCAGCATCGAGAGCGCCCCAAAGGGATTCGAGAAGTCCGGCGCATCCATCTCACCGGTCGAGATGGCGTCCATGTCCCACTGCACCTTTCGACCAAAGTCGCCGCTGATCCGCGTGGAGAGCGACGTGAAATCGATCGCGTCATCCACCAGCCCCAGCTTCTTCGCGTCCTCCGCCTCGCCCATCCACAACTGCTCCATCGCCGCGTCCAACTGCTCGCCGGCGAGTTCGCGCCCCTTCATGATCGGCGCACGCATGTTCCCGTACATGGAGTCCAGAAGCTGATCGATGTTCTGATCCCACTCCGGGCTGGGCTTGCTGTTCACCATCTGCTCGTTCGCGCCCTTGTACGCACCGACCTGGATCATGTCCGCCTTCAGGCCGACCCACGACAGCGTGTCCGCGAGGTACATCTCTTCCATCGCCATGCCCGACAGCTCAACGGGCCCGCCCTCCTGGCACAACACCGTGTCGGCGTACGAGCCGAGCATCAGGCCCGTCGTCTCGAGCCATTCGCCGAAGACGTACACCTTCACCCCCGCCTCACGCATCCGGCCGATCGCCGCGCCGAGCTCTTCGACCTGCGTCGCCGTCAACGCCGCGTCCTTCAAGCGGATGACCACGCCTTCGTGGCTGCGCGTCGCCGCGATCTCGTGGAGCCCGTCCACCATCTGCGGAAGCGTCGGATGCTTGGGCGGAAACAGCCAATCCAGCGGCCCGGGACCATCGCCCGGCGAGCCCGTGATCTCCACCATCGCCACCGGCACCGATTCCGCAATCTGCTCCTGCGCCACCGCGCACGCGCCGATCGCGAACACCCCGCCAGCCGCCAGTACCAGTGAACGAACCTTCAGCATGCAGTTCTCCTTGAAAGCTACTCGTGAACCCAATCCTATCACGCCCCCGCCTACCAGCTTCACGCGTATCCCAACCGATCCAGATCATCCTCGTCCAGCCCGAACTGGTGCCCGATCTCGTGCAGCAGCGTCGTCATGATCTCCTCGTACACCTCGTCGTCGCTCCCGTCCTCGCTCCACCCCCCCGCCATCTCGAGAATCCCCTCGCGGTACAGGTGGATGTCCGACGGCAGATCCACTCCGTCAAAGCTCCGCTCTGTAAACGCCAGCCCGCTGTGCAACCCGCAGAACTCCAGCGGATCCTCGCCCTCCGCCCCCAGCGACTTCAGAATCTCCGGCGTCGGCCGGTCCATCACGATCACCGGCACCTCGTCCAGCAGCGCGCGAATCCCCTCGGGCAACTCCCCCACCGCCTCCTCCACCAGCGCGTCAAACCGCTCCTGTTCCTTCGGGCTCATGCGCGATCTTCCCTCGCCAACAGATCCTCCAACTGCAACGGCCGCTCCAGCACCACCGGCAGCAACCTCCACGCGTCCACCGCCGCGCCGATTAACCCCACCAGCAGCAGCGCCCCGCCCACCAACGCAAAGATCTGCCCCGTCAACCCCATCACCGTCGTCACGCCCTCCCACCCACGCGTTCCCCACAGCGCCGACGCGCCCAACATCAGCAAGTCCCCCACCACGCACACCCCCGCCACCGCCGCCAAAGACGCCAGCGTCTGCCGATTCACCATCCCCGTTCGCATCAGCAGCGACCGCGCCGCCAGCAGCCTCGCGTTGGGCCGCAGCAACAGCAGCGCACACGCGATCGCCGCATCCGCCCCAAGCTTCCACGCCACCCGCTCCGTCGGCGGCCGTTCCGCGAACGCTCCGATCGCCGCCTGCGGATCCAGCAACACCAGCACCCGCCACATCAGATACGCCGCACCCGCGAGCATCCCCACTCCGCCCAGCGCAACCGCCCGCTGCCCCACACTCAGCCCCCGATGCGGCGCCACCAGCGACAACGCCCCCACCGCCGACACCCCCGCGCACAACGCCGCCCACTCCCCCGCATCCCTTGACTCATACCGCACGAGCCCCGCCGCGTGCAGCCGCCCCATCATCACGAACAGCCCGCTCGCCACCGCCCCGTGCGTCCACACCACAAGCCCAACCGCCGTCGTCCTCGGAAACCACAGCGGCTGCAACTCCTTCGCCCGCGGATCCACCACCGCCAGCAACGTCGCCCGCACCGGCAACCCGCACTCCGGACACACCCCGCGAATCGACAACCCCCGCATGTTGTACCGGCACCGCCTGCACAGCAGATCGCCGCCGAGCTCCGGGCTCACCCCGGCTCCTCTCGACACTCCCCCCTGCTCGCCCTCGCTCTGATCCCGCGTCGCCATGCTCCCTCGAATGAAAGTCCGAAACCACAATCCCCCGCCCCCGTAGAGGATAGCGACCATCCCGCCCGCGCCCCACCTCCCGCTATACTCCGCCCGCTTCCCCACCAACCCCCGCGATACTCCACTATGCCCGAATCACTCAAGCCCCTCCGCGACAACATCACCCGCGTCTACTACGGCAACCCCGACGCCGTCGACCGCGCCATCTGCTGCCTCCTCGCCCGCGGCCACCTCCTCATCGAAGACGTCCCCGGCGTCGGCAAAACCGTCCTCGCCACCGCCCTCGCCCGCAGCATCGACTGCTCCTTCAGCCGCATCCAGCTCACCCCAGACATGCTCCCCAGCGACATCCTGGGCACCAGCATCCTCGACCGCGCAACCAACGACTTCGTCTTCCGCCGCGGGCCAATCTTCGCCAACATCGTCCTCGCCGACGAAGTCAACCGCACGCCCCCTCGCACCCAGTCCGCCCTCCTAGAAGCCATGAACGAGGCCACCGTCAGCATCGACGGCCGCGTCCTCAAGCTCGACGCCCCCTTCATGGTCATCGCCACCCAGAACCCCTACGAGTTCGAAGGCACCTACGCCCTCCCCGAGAACCAACTCGACCGCTTCCTCGCCCGCATCTCCCTCGGCTACCCCTCCGCCGAAGACGAAGCCCGCGTCCTCGAACGACGCCCCTCCGCCTCCGAACTCTCCACCCTCCAGCCCGTCCTCCACGGCGACGACGTCGTCCGCCTCCAAGCCGCCGTCGACTCCGTCCGCATCGCCCCCCCTCTCCTCGACTACCTCGTCCGCATCGCCACCGCCACCCGCAAACACCCCGCCCTCCTCGTCGGTCTCTCGCCCCGCGGCACACTCGCCCTCGCCCAGGCCGCCCGCGCCTCCGCCTTCTACAACGGCCGCGACCACGCCCTCCCCGAAGACGTCGTCGACAACGTCCTCAGCGTCTGCGCCCACCGCGTCGTCCTCAAGGGCGGCGGCGCCGCGTCACGCACCGCCGAACAGATCCTGCGCGAAATCATGGACGCAACCCCCTCCCCCGTCTAAACCCCTCCGAGCACTCCACATGGCACGCCTCGTCCGCCTCGATCAGCAAGGCCCCGTCAAAGTCGATCCCGCCACCTGGCCCAAGGACGACGCCGGCAACCCCAAGCCCTTCTCCATCTGCGCATGCGGCCTCTCGAAGAAGTTCCCCTTCTGCGACGGCGCCCACAAGACCACCAGCAAACTCGAAGAAGCAGGCTTCCTCTACCGCTACGACGCCGATGGAAAGGTCATCGACAAGTCGCCCGAATAGCCCCAAGCGAACGCGAAAACCCCGCAGCACCTTCCGGCCCGCACGCCACTCGCTTGTTGAATCATCATCCCCTCGGAATCAGCGCCAGCCCGCGATGGGCTCCGCGCCCGGATTCACGTCGCGCCACAACCGCTCAAGCAACGGCTTCAGGCCCTCGCGGGCCGCACCGCTGATCGCCAGCACATCCCGATCCGCCCTCAGCTCAAGCTCCGCGCACAGCTCGTTCAACGCCGCACGCCGCTCCTCTTCCGTCAGCAGATCGATCTTGTTCAGCACCACCAGCTCCGGCTTGTCCGCAAGCTGCTGCGAATACGCCTGAAGCTCGTTGCGAATCGTCCGGTAGTTCTTCGCCGGGCTCGTCCCGTCAATCGGCGCCGCATCCAGCAAGTGAACGATCATCTTCGTGCGCTCGATGTGCCGCAGGAAGTCGTGCCCAAGCCCCGCACCTTCCGACGCACCCTCGATCAACCCCGGAATGTCCGCCAGCACCAACCGACGACGCGAATCAACCTCCGCGATCCCAAGCTGCGGCGAGAGCGTCGTAAACGGATAATCCCCGATCTTCGGATTCGCACGCGTCAACGCCGCCAGCAGCGTCGACTTCCCCGCGTTCGGCATCCCCACCAACCCAACGTCCGCGATCAGCTTCAGCTCGAGCCGAATCTCGAACTCCTCGCCCGGATACCCAGGCGTCGCCTTCCGCGGCGTCTGATTCACGCTGTTCTTGTAATGCTCGTTGCCAAACCCGCCCTTGCCACCCTTGGCGACCACCCACTGCTCACCAGCCTGGATGTCGTGCATCAACTCGCCCGTCACGTGGTTGAACACCAACGTCCCCGGCGGCACCCTGATCAGCAAGTCCGGCGAGTTCCCCCCGTGACACTGCTTCCGCCCCCCGCCCTCACCATTGGGAGCGAAGAAGTCACGCTGGAACCTGAAATCGTAAAGCGTCGTGAGCCCGTCCTCGGCCACAAAGATCACCGAGCCGCCCTCACCACCGTCGCCACCGTTGGGCCCGCCCTTGGGCTCGCCCTTCTCGCGTCGGAATGAGACAGCCCCGGCACCCCCGTGCCCTCCCTTTACCCGGATCATGGCTCTGTCTACAAACACGGCCCAAGCGTAGGCCGCACTCCGCCGAAAGCGCGGATTCCGTTAAGCCGCTCTGCGATGGAGCACGCCCGCGCTCATCTGCCGGAGCAACCGCTCGCGGTCCCCAGCCCTCGCAAACCGCGTGAAAGCAATCGCCATCCGGCTCGGACCGCTCTCCTCGTCGTCCAGCCAAATGATATTGCCAAACACGAAAATACTCCGCCCAGGCCCGATGTCGTCGCTCCGCAGACC
>JBIKMF010000191.1:0-7678 GCA_044359425.1 Phycisphaerales bacterium | reverse complement strand
CGAGATCATCCGGGGCATGGGCTCGTACGTCTGCGGCGAGGAGACCGCGCTGCTCGCGGCGATCGAAGGCCAGCGGGGCGAGGTCTGGCCCCGCCCGCCCTTCCCTGTCGATGCTGGATTGTTCGGAAAGCCAACGGTCGTCGACAACGTGGAAACGCTGAACAACATCCCGTGGATCTTCGAACGCGGCGCGGACGCGTACGCCGCCGTCGGCACCGCCGACAGCAAGGGCACCAAGGCCCTCTGCTTCAACCACGGCTTCGCGAAGCCCGGCATCGTCGAGATCGACTTCGGTGTCACGCTCCGCAGCGCGATCGAAGAGCTCGCGGGCGGCAGCGCGGACGGCCGACCGCTTGAGGCGGTTCTCCTCGGCGGGCCGATGGGCAGCATCGTGACTCCCGATCAGTGGGACGCCCCCATTTGCTTCGCCGGCATGGCTCGCCGGGGAATCACGCTCGGTCACGGCGGCATGATCGCCATTCCGCGCGGCGTGGACTGGCGCGCCCTGCTTCACCACCTGCTCACCTTCATGCGCGACGAGTCCTGCGGTAAGTGTGTGCCGTGTCGGATGGGCACCATCCGTGCGCACGAACTCTCGAAGAAGGGCCTCACACGCAACGACGCCCCGCAACTGGAGAGGATCCTCGCGCTGATGAAAGAAGCCAGCCTGTGCGCGTTCGGCCGCGAGACCCCGGGGCCCGTCAAGACCATCCTCGAGAAGTTCGCGCCGAGCGCCTTCGCGGAGACCCGCCCGTGAGCGCCACCCACCGCACCACCGCCACGATCAACGGCCTCCAGATCGATGTTCGTCCGGGTGACACGATCCTGGCCGCGGCGACCCGCGCCGGCATCGATATCCCGACCCTCTGCCACGCCGACGGCCTCGAGCCGGAGGGCGGTTGCCGGATGTGTCTTGTGGACATCCAGGGATCAAGACGCCAGGCCGCGTGCCACACGCCCATCGCACCCGGTGCTGTGATCGTGACCGAGTCCCCCGCGCTCCGCACCCTCCGCGCCGATCTCCTCTCGCTCATGCTCTCCGGGTTGCCCGCCGGCGCGTGTACTCCCCGCGAGCACGGAACCAAGTTCGAAAAGCTGCTCGCGGAGCATGGGGTTCACGACAGTGACTTCGGTCACCACGCCGCGCCGCACCCCGTGGACGAATCGCATCCCTACATGCGCTTTGATCGCGACATGTGCATCACCTGCCGGCTCTGCCTCAACACGTGCGAGCAGGTTCAGGGGCAGTTCGTCTACGGCATCGAAGGTCGCGGCGGTCGCAGCCGTCTGGTCTTTGGTCTCACCGAGAACTTCGCCGATTCCGGCTGCGTGTCGTGCGGCGCGTGCGTCGACGCGTGCCCCACCGGCGCGATCACCGACCGCGATCGCATCCACACTCCCGCGACCCCCGACCACGTCGCCGAGTCCGTCTGCGGCTACTGCGGTGTCGGTTGTCGCACGCACATCGAGGCCGAGAAGGGCGTCGTGCTCCGCATCAAGGGTGTGGACTCAGCAATGGTCAACGACGGCCACCTCTGCGTCAAGGGCCGCTACGCCCACGCATACCACCACTCCAAGGACCGGCTTTCCAAGCCTCTCATCCGCGATGCTTCGGGCCGCTTCCAGGAAGTCGAGTGGGACCACGCCATCGCGTACACCGCGAAACGACTTCTCGAGATCCGCGACGCTCACGGGCCCGACGCACTGGGAACCATGACCTCCTCCCGCTCGACCAACGAGGCCGCGTACCTCCTGCAGAAGCTCTTCCGTTCCATCATCGGCACCAACAACACGGACTGCTGCGCCCGCGTCTGCCATTCGTCCACCGCCATCGCGCTCGGCGCCTCCACGGGCACCGGTGCGGCAACTGCGTCCTACGTCGATATCGAGGAAGCGACGCTGATCGTTGTCGCGGGAGCAAACCCCACCGAGGCCCACCCGGTCATCGGCGCCCGCCTCAAGCAGGCCGTGCTCACAGGCGCGAAACTCGTCGTCATCGACCCGCGCCAGATCGAACTGTCCAAGTATGCCGCGGTACACCTTCAACTCTGGCCCGGCACGAACGTCCCGCTGCTGAACGCGCTGGCGAAGGTCATCGTCGAGGAGAATCTCTACGACCGCTCGTACGTCGATGCCCGGTGCGAGGGCTTCGACCAGTACCGCGCGCACCTCGCCGCGATGAATCTCGATGATCTCGCTCGCATCACCCGCGTCGACCCGCAGCTCATCCGCGAGGCGGCCCGCATCATCGCCACCAGCGGCCCCGGCCTCTTCGTCAGCGGTCTGGGCCTCTCCGAGCAGACCCAGGGTGTCGCCGGCGTGATGGCATACTGCAACCTCGGACTGCTTACCGGCGCAATCGGCAAACGAGGTTCGGGGATGCTCCCCCTGCGTGGTCAGAACAACGTCCAGGGCAACGCCGACATGGGCTCGCAGCCCTACTCGCTCACCGGCTACATGAAGATCGGCGATCCCGCCGTGCAAGAGCGACTCGAGCGCATCTGGGGCAAGGCTCCGCCAACCGAGCCCGGCAAGACCATCCCCGAGATGTACCAGTCCGCGATCGCCGGAGATCTCAAGGCCCTTTGGATCCAGGGCGAAGACGTCGTCCAGAGCGACCCCGATACCCCGCGTGTCGTCAAGGCCCTCGGCTCCCTCGATCTCCTCATCGTGCAGGAGATTTTCATGACCGACACCGCGAAGATGGCCCACGTCGTCTTCCCCGCCGCCGCGGTTCTCGAGCAGGAAGGCACCTTTACCAACGGCGAACGCCGCGTGCAGCACGTCCGCCCCGCCGTCGCGCCACCCGGCAGTGCACGCCCCGATTGGCAAGTCATCCGTGATGTCGGCGCCGCCATGAAGGGCCCCGGACGGCCGTGGAACTACTCGACGCCTGCGGAGATCATGGACGAACTCGCGCACGTGGTGCCGCACCTGTTCGGAGGGATCAACTACGACCGGCTCACCGGCGACGGCCTGCAGTGGCCGTGCACATCCGCCGATCACCCCGGCACGCGCACTCTCCACACGGATACCTTCGTCCGCGGACGCGGTGCCTTCATGTGCGTCGACTACACGCCCCCGCAGGACGCCACCGACACCGATTTCCCGTTCGTGCTCATCACCGGCCGCGTCCTCGACCACTACAACGTCGGCACCATGACCCGGCGAACGCCCAGCAGCGAAATCGTCGGTCAGGACTTCCTCGAACTCCATCCCGAGGACGCCTGCCGATTCGGCGTCGACAACGGTGATCACGTCCGCCTCCGCAGCCGCTGGGGAACAACCACCGCGCCCGTTCACCTCTCCCGCCGCATGCTCCCCGGCACCGGGTTTCTGACGTTCCACTTCCCCGAGACCCGCACCAACGACCTCGTCGGCCCCTGCGCGGATCTCAAGAGCAAATGCCCGGACTACAAGGTCGTCGCCGTCTCCCTCGCGCGTGCCTGACCCGGTCCCGCATCACTCGGTGATGCGATGCACGTGCGTGTATGCGTTGAACCGCCCCGGCCGAAGGAAGCCCACCAGCGTCAGGTTTCCCTCCTCCGCCAACTCCACCGCGAGCGTCGACGGGGCGGACACCGCCGCGACCATCTGAACACCCGCCGCGAGCGCCTTCTGGACGATCTCGAACGACACGCGCCCGCTCACCATCAGCACCAGGTCCGCCAGCGGCCACACGCCCGCACGCATCATGTGGCCGATCACTTTGTCCACCGCGTTGTGCCGCCCGACATCCTCGCGAGCCACGACCAGTTCACCGTGCACCCGAAACAGCGCCGCGCCGTGAAGCCCGCCCGTCAGGTCAAACGTCGTCTGATGCGACCGCAGCGCCTCCGGCATCCCCGCGACAACCCCGCGCGCCACCCGCAGACCCTCGGCCACCGGCGGGAAAAGCCCGCGCACCGCCTCGATCGTCGTGGCGCCGCACACCCCGCAGCTCGACGACGCGAACACGTGCCTCGTCAGCCGCGCGAAGTCCACCCGCACCCGCTCGTCCAGCAGCACCTCGATGGAATCCCCCGCAGCGCGATCGCACCTCCGCACGTGCCGCACATCGGCCGGCCCGGAGATCACTCCCTCACCCACGAGAAAGCCAAGCGCGAGCTCGTCGTCGTGCCCCGGCGTGCGCATCGTCACCCCGATCGAACGCCCCGCAACGCGGATCTCCAGCGGTTCCTCGCGCGCAACGTCGTCGCGCACAACCTCCGCCGGACTCCCGTCGCGGTACCTCCACACCTTGTGCTTCTCGTGCTCCGGCGACATCAACAAAGCGTACCACGCCGCCCCGTCGCTCGTCGCGTTACGCGGCCTTCTTCGCCGCGGCCAGTGTCTTCTCGATGCACTTGTGGAGCGTGTCCGCCGTGAACGGCTTGATGCAGTAGTTGTTCGCACCAGCCCGAACCGCTTCCACCACGTTCGCCTTGTCGGCCATCGAGGTCACCAGAATCACCGGCACCTTGCAGCCCTTGGCCCGCACCCGCTTCAGCCACGTGATCCCGTCCATGCACGGCATGTCCCAGTCCAGCAGTACCAGGTCCGGCTTGAACGTCTCCAGCGCCTTCAGACCCTGAATCCCGTTCGGTGCCTCGCAGCTCTCCACCGAGTCGAGTTTCCCCACAACCTCCGCTACGAAGGTTCGCATCACCGTGGAATCATCGATGATCAGGATCCGCATCCAATCGCTCCTCGAACCCGCGGCGGAATCGCCCCGTGGATGCCTCATCGGTCCGTGCGCCCCCCGACTTCATCCCCCGGTGGGTCGGCGTCCATCCGGGGGATCAGGCCTTTCCGTTTATTCCGCTCATCGCCGCCGACGCCTGCCCATCAGCACCCCGCCCACCACGCTAAGCGCCATCGCGCCCGGAGCAGGCACCCCCTCGAACTCCTGGTACGTGTCGTCCTCCGAGCCACGCCTCCGCAGACGCACCGAGCAGTCATCGTCCGGGAACGGACTCTCCCCCTCGAGGAACCGCAGGCTCGACAGAAACACCGCCGAGTCGTAGATCTCATCCCCGGTATCCGCAACCACAATCGTGATCTCGTTATAGCGACCCGGTTCCAGTCGCGCCGTCAACTCCAGCACCCGCGACAGCCCGTCGTACTCCACGTCTGCAACGCTCGGAACCGACGGGTCCATCGAGTCCCCGTTCGTCATGAAGTGGATGTTGTCGGTCTCGCTCAGTAGCGACACCGGACGACCGTCCGCAAGCCGCGCGTAGTTCACGTTGTTCACGAAGAACGCAAACCCGTCCGCGTACTGCGTCCCCGACCATTCCGGGAACTCCTCCGACGCGTACACGAAGTCCGCCGTCAACCCGTTCACTCCCTCGGGAACCCAGAGCTCGAACGTGATCGCGTTCTCGTCGTGCTCCTGCAACCGCCCACCATGCCGCGATGTCCCCGTCTGCGCCGGAAAGTCCCGGAAGTAGTTGTTCCCGCCCGTCCCCGTCACGTTCGAGTACCAGCCGATCTCGTTCTGCGAGGGCAGCCCCGTCGCAAGCCCCGACGTCAGCATGATCCCGCTCCCCAGTGTCTGCGAGGTCCCCTCGGCGCCGCGAAGCACCAGCGAGCTGTACAGCCCCGCCTGCGCGCCCGCATCCGTCAGCCCGACGTACTGGGTCCGATCCGCACGCAGATCCGCCGTCGTCGCGCCGCTCCCCGCCAGCAGCCGCTCGATCAACGGCAGCCCCGTCGAGTCGTGCATCCCCACAATCTCCGCCCCCGACACGCCCGCCGCTACCGCAACACAACCCGCCGCAACATACGCCTTCATCGTGGTCTCTCTTTCCGTTGGTCCCGCGCACCGCGGATCTCGCATCCGCGGCATACGCACGGACATGCGGCGCGCACCCCGAACCACTGTCACGAATCCTCGCGACCACGATCCCCAGCCCCGATAAGCACGCCGACCCCGCTCTACTGCTGCCGCGGAGTGTCCAGCACCTTCCGCAGCAAGTGAAGCAGTGTGTCCACCATGAACGGCTTCGCGAGGAACACCCGCCGACCGGGGTCGACCCCGTGCTGCGAGATCGTCTCACGCGTGTACCCGGACATGAAAATCACCGGGACCTCGCCCTTCGCCGACATCGTTTCCGCCAGCTCCACGCCGCTGATCCCCGGCAGCACCACGTCCGTGAGCAACAGGTCCGCCGGTCGTGCCAACCCCTGCGCCAACTTGAGGGCGTCCGCCCCGCTCGCCGCAACCACCACCGTGTACCCCACGCGCCTCAACTCGTCAGCAACCAGATCTCGCACCAGCGAGCTGTCCTCCACCAGCAGAATGGTCTCGGTTCCGCCCGGCGCCGTGCCGCTCTGCGCACTCGGTGCCTCCTGATCCGATTCCCCCTGCACCCGCGGAAAGTACACGCGAACCGAAGTTCCCCGTCCGGGCTCGCTGTACACCGCGATGTGCCCGCCATTCTGCTTCACGATCCCGTGGGACGTCGCCAGCCCCAGGCCCGTTCCCTTCCCGGGAGCCTTCGTCGTGAAGAACGGTTCAAACAGCCGCGACTGAACCTCCGCCGACATCCCCGCGCCCGTGTCCGTCACCGCGAACTCAACGTAATGCCCCGGCACGACATCCCCCCGAGGCGTGCAGTACGTCTCGTCCAGCGTCACGTTCCGCGTCTCGAGCGTCAGCGTCCCTCCGCCCGCCATCGCGTCGCGCGCATTGATCGCGAGGTTCACGATCACCTGCTCGAACTGCGACTGATCGACAGACACGTTCGCCGTATGCGGGTCGGCAACCACGCGCAGCGACACATCTTCCCCCAGCAGCCCTTTCAGCATCGGCGTGACCGTGTGGAGCAGGTCCTTCGGGTGCAGCACCCGTCGATTCATCGGGTGCTTCCTCGCGAACGTCAGCAACTGCCGCGTCAGATCCGCCGCCCGCTCCGCCGCGTGCTGCGCGTGCGCGATCGAAGTCCGCGCCGGATGATCCTCGCCCACCCGCCGCGCCGCCAGCGTGAGGTAGTTGAAAATCGCCATCAGCAGGTTGTTGAAGTCGTGCGCGATCCCCCCCGCAAGCCTCCCGACACCCTCCATCTTCTGCGAGTGAAGGTACTGCGCCTCAAGCCGCTTGCGCTCCGACACATCCCGCAGAATCACCGTGTAAAACCGCCTCGCACCGATCGCCGCGTGCGAGATCGACGCCTCCATCGAAAACTCCGTCCCGTCCGCCCGCAGCCCCACCAGCATCCCCAGATTCCCCATCGCGCGGCTGGACGTCCCCGTCTTCCCAAACGCCCGGATGTGCGACGAATGGTCCGGCCTGAACCGCTGCGGAATGAACCGCGACAACGGCCCGCCGATCGCGTCCTCCGCCTTTACCCCAAACACCCGCTCCGCCGCGCTGTTGAACATCACCACCGATTCCGTCTCGTCGATCGTGATGATCCCGTCCATCGCCGCCTCGACGATCCGCTGAAGACGCAACTCGCTCTCGTCGCGCGCGTGCGCCGCCGGATGATCCGTCACGTCCACCAGCAGCACCAGCGTCATCTCACCCGGCGCTCGCGAAGCAAACAACCGCAGCCACGCGTTCGCCTCTCCGTCCACACACAGATCGCACGTGAACTCCGAACGCCGCCCGCTCACAACCTCGCGGATCCCCTCCGCCGCCGCCCCCGCCGACGGCAGCGACTCGAGCGCAGCCGCCAGATTCCTCCCCGCCGGC
>JBIKMF010000190.1:0-7702 GCA_044359425.1 Phycisphaerales bacterium | reverse complement strand
CTCGTCCTACCGGACCATGGCAACTCATCGCTACAACGACGCGGGTACCGAGCGGGAGATCGCCGTTCCGGCGGGAGACGTGCTTTTCCAGTTCCGGGCGGACGTGGAGTCGGGCAAACTGCCGGCTGTGTCCTGGCTTGTCGCCCCCGAGAGATTCTCCGATCATCCGAGTTCCGCATGGTTCGGTGCTTGGTACCTCGCCGAGGCCATGGCGATCTTGACCAAAAACCCCGAGGTCTGGAAGAAGACCATCTTCATACTCACCTACGACGAGAACGACGGCTACTTCGATCATGTCCCTCCCTTCGCACCCCCCACGCCCGGTGCTGGTAAGGTTTCCGACGGCATCGACCCGTCCCTCGATCGCCACGAGCTGAGCGAAGACCTCACCCGCAAGCCCGCCGCCCAGGCGAGGGGTGGCCCCATCGGCCTGGGCTTCCGCGTGCCCATGGTCATCGCTTCCCCGTGGTCGCGCGGCGGCCGAGTCTGTTCGCAGGTCTTCGACCACACTTCCGTTGTTCAGTTCATCGAGCATTTGTTCACGCGCCGAACCGGCAAACCGCTTGTCGAGCCCAACATCAGCGCGTGGCGCCGCGCCGTCTGCGGCGACCTCACCTCCGCATTCGTGCCGGCTTCAGCCAGCGAACCCGCAAGCCTCACGTTTCCCGAGCGAGACGCCTTCATCGAGCAGATCCACAAGGCCAAGTTCAAGGACCACCCCAAGGGCTTCAGGCCGCTACAGCCGGCAGAAGTCTCGAAAGCTCGCGAAAACTGGCAGAACGCGGAGTTCATGCCCCGGCAAGAGCCAGGCACGCGGCCGTCCTGTCCCTTGCCGTACGAACTCGCCGTCAACGCCAAGCCAACCGAATCCGGTGCCCTCGCCGTTGAGTTCAACGCTGGAAACACGCGATTCGCCGACCGATCAGCCGGTGCGGCGTTCATCGCCATCGACCGGTCCGCCTCCGGGAGCCACGACGTTCGCCACTATGCCGCGGCTGCCGGCTCAACCCTCGTCGACACCTTCCAGCCTGTCAACGACCGTCTTCACGTCGAAGTCCTTGGCCCAAACGGCTTCTATCGAGAGTTCCTCACGGCTGGGTCGCACTCGATGGTTGTGTCCTGCACTGATTCTCGCACGGGAGAGGTTCTCCTCACGCTGCGCAATCTCGCCGCTACTGCAACCCGTGTTCACATCGCCGACGGTTCTCGCGTGGAGATCGTGGAACTTGCACCATCCGCGTCACGCCAGGTCACTCGAGATACCGCCGCCACCTTCGGCTGGTACGACCTGCTCGTGCACGTTGACGATCGTGAGCGATTCGCCGCCCGTTTCGCCGGTCGCG
The DNA here is from genome assembly GCA_044359425.1 of Phycisphaerales bacterium. Taxonomy (GTDB): domain Bacteria; phylum Planctomycetota; class Phycisphaerae; order Phycisphaerales; family UBA1924; genus JBEIUO01. Next base: position 6,359 of record JBIKMF010000190.1, on the reverse strand, counting down.
TGGAAACCGGGCAGATGAGCCAGTCCGATCCGGCGATGGCTTGAGTCGCACCACTCCCTCGGGAAGCGAGGCCTCGCAACCTGCGGTTCGCCAAACCCGCTCTGAGATTGCCCGGCAGACCTCAGCAGCGCCCTAAAGGTCGGGGGTTCGCACCAGGGCGTCGGCGCGAGGCATCCCAATCCACACGCCACTCCGAGGGCGTTCCCCGTCTCACCGCTCCGACGCCGCGAGGGTATCGGTTCAGAACATGCAAAGATTGCGTCAAGCGACTGAAACAGCCCGTAGCCGTTGTTAGCATGCCGCGTGCAGTCTTGAAAGGAAATGCGTCAATGCGTCTTCGGTTGCTGATGCTCGCTGTACTGCTTCTGGTACCCGTGTGCCAGAGGCCCGTCCTCGCCCAGGTCGTCCGCAAGGTGCTCATCATCGGTGTCGACGGGATGCGCCCCGACGCGATGCTTGCAGCAAACACCCCGACGTTCGATGCCCTCATCGCCAACGGTGCGTTCAGCACGCAGTGCTTCGCCGAAGATATCACCATCAGCGGCCCTTGCTGGTCCAGCATCCTCACCGGTGTCCACCGGGCAAAGCACGGTGTCAACGACAACTCGTTCACTTCGCCGAACTACAGCACATACCCGCACTTCTTTCAGCGGTTGCAGCAATCCTGCGACGCATCCACTGTCTCCATCGCTCAGTGGGCACCGATCAACACCCAGATCTGCCAGGCCAACGCCGATGTGTCGCTGACCGGAGTTCCCGGTGCGTCTGTCGCGGCCGCCTGCATCGAACAGCTTCAGACCGCCGATCCGGACGTGCTCTTCCTCCACTTTGATGATGTTGACCACGCCGGCCACGCCAGTGGGTTCTCTCCCACCATTCCCGAGTACCTCGCCGCGATCGAGGGCGTCGATGCCCTCGTCGGTCAGGTGATCGCGGCGATCGACGCCCGCTCTACAGCCGCTCAGGAAGACTGGCTCATCATCGTCACGAGCGATCACGGCGGCACTCCCGACCGCACCCACGGCCGAAACATCCCCGAGCACCGGCTCACCCCACTCATCGTTTCCGGCGACTCGACCGCCGCGGGCACCACCATCTCTCCCGCGCCGGAGATCGTGGATGTCCCCGCGACCGTCATGCACTTTCTTGGTCTCCCCATCAACCCCTCGTGGGGTTGGGACGGTGAGCCCGTCGGCCTGAACATGGCCGCGTCCCCCTCCGTCCCCTTCGCCTGCGTTCCCCCTCCCGCGCCCCCCGTCGGAGCCTGCTGCCTCGCGACCGGCGAGTGCATCCAGCTCACCGAACCCCAGTGCACCGTTGCCCGCGGCAACTGGTCGGGCCTCGGTACACCGTGTGTTCCCGGTGCGTGCCCCCAGACCGTCACGCTCTTCTCAGAGGGATTCAATGCCGCGCCCCTCGGGCCGAACACGGATGAGCCGCTCGCGGGTGCCGCGGTCTGGTCGCCCACGCCTCCGATCGGCTGGACAATCGATCGCTCGGCCATGCCTACCGGCGGTGTGACCGAGTGGCGAGGCTGGTCTTTGGCCTCCCGCTCGTGGTGGTCCCAGACCGCCGGTGACCAGAACCGGTCGCTCTTCACCAAGGGTGTCGGCACGGTTGCCGTCGCCGATCCTGATGAGTGGTTTGATCGGGCGACGGGATCCGGCCTCTTCCGATCGTCGATCTCCACCCCTACCATTTCGCTTGCAAATGCCGTGGATGGCACCCTCCAACTCTGGTTCGACTCCAGTTGGCGTCCCGACGGTCTCCAAGCCGCGACCCTCGAAGCCATCTTCGACGGAGCACCCCCGGTCATCCTGTTCACCTGGTCGTCCCAGGCTGGCCCGCTCTTCAAGCCCGACGCCGAGAACGAGACGGTCTCTCTCGACATCCCTACTCCACCGGCGGCCGCGACCGTCGTCCTCCGCTTTACGCTCCGCGATGCGGCGAACAACTGGTGGTGGGCGATCGACAACCTCGAGCTCCGCGCCGTTCCACAGAATCCTTCGCGTGTCCTGCTCGCAGAGAACTTCGACGCTGTCCCCCTCGGCCCAAACATCGATGAGGCGCTCGCCGCTGATCGTGTGTGGAGCGGGGCCCCTCCGGCTGGCTGGGCCTTCGATGATTCGGGGGTCCCCGGTCTCGCCGATCCCGCCCGCGGCGTAACGGAATGGGAAGGCTGGGCCATCACCGATCGAGTGTGGTGGTCGCAGACCGCGGGCGATCAGGGTCGTGCACAGTTCACGCGCGCGAGTGGTGCCGTCGCAGTCGCCGATCCCGACGAATGGGACGACCGCGGCACCCCCAGCGCTCTCGGGCCCTACAACGCTTCGATGTCCACTCCGCAGATCTCGCTCGACGGCATTCTCCCTTCGAGTGTCACCGTCGGGTTTGACTCCAGTTGGCGTCAAGAGGGCATCCAGGCCGCGGAAGTCCGAGTCTCGTACGACGGTACCCCTCCGATCACCGTATTGAGGTGGGACTCGGCCCCCGGCCCCACCTTCCACGCCGACGCGACCAACGAGGCCGTGCTGCTCAACCTCAACAACCCCGCCCTGGCGTCGACGATGCGGCTTACCTTCGCGATCCGCGACGCAAGGAACAACTGGTGGTGGGCGATCGACAACCTTCGAGTCACCGGCGATGAAGCGTGCCCGGCCGACTACAACGCCGACGGCGGCGTTGATGGCGACGACGTCATCCTGTTCTTTGCGGACTGGGACAATGGGCTCGCCGCCGCCGACTTCAACCGTGACGGCGGCGTCGACGGCGACGACGTGATCCAGTTCTTCTCCCGTTGGGATACCGGTTGCTGAACATGCACACAGAACTCAAGCGACTCACAGGCTGGAACGTCTCCGACGAGATCGCCGCCACCAGCGTGGCACCCCGCGCGCTCGCCGTCTTCCCCGCGGGATCCAACGGTGAGTTCAACCTTCCCGAGGACACCCTCCGCGTCATCGACCGTGGGCTCGGCTGCCAGGTGTGGGACGCCGAAGGCCGCGAGATGCTCGACATGTCCATGGGTTGGGGCTCGGTTCTCCCCGGCCACGCCCGCAAGGAGGTCATCGCCGCAGTCCGCAAGCGACTCGCGTTTGGCACCAACTTCGCGGCAGTCAACACCGAGTCCCTCTCACTTGCCGAGGTGCTTCTGGGTCTGCAACCCCAGAGCAACCGCACGATCCGCTTTTGCGCCTCGGGCACCGAGGCGACCATGCACTGCCTCCGCATCGCTCGCGCGGCGACCCGCAAGCGGCTCGTTCTGAAGTTCGAGGGCGCGTACCACGGTTCAAACGACGAGGGTGTCACCAGCCTCTTTCCGACGGGCACAACGCCCTTCCCAAATCCCGAGCCCTCGAGCGCGGGTGTCCACAGCACCGACACGATCATCGCTCCGTACAACGACGCCGAACGCACCGCCGCGATCATCTCCGAGCACGCATCGGAACTCGCGTGCGTCATCGTCGAACCCCTTCACCGTTGCCTCGCGCCTCGCCCCGGATTCCTCGAATCACTTCGCGAGATCTGCTCGCACCTCGGTGTCCTGCTCGTCTTTGACGAAGTCGTCACGGGCTTCCGGCTCGCGCTCGGAGGCGCGCAGGAACGCTACGGCGTTCCCGCGGATCTGGTCGCGTACGGAAAGGCTCTGGGTGGAGGGCTTCCCATCGGAGCCTTTGTTGGTCGTCGGGAACTCATGTCGCTCGTCGAGGAACACCGCGCCGGTACCCCCGAGTACGTCTGGACCGCATCGACCCTCGGAGGGAATCCCCTCTCGTGCGCCGGTGCGATGGCCTCGCTCCGGGTCTACGCCCAGCCTGGAACGTACGACACCCTCGACACACTCGGCAAGACTCTTCGTGACACGCTCAAGCGAGCACTCCGCGACACCGGGCACGTCGGACAAGTCATCGGTGACGGTCCTCTTGGACAGATCGTCTTCTCCGATCAGCCCGTCTTTGACTACCGGTCCACGCTCGCCGGCGATCGTGCGAAGTCGCGTGCGATGATGCTCGGCCTCTATCGCGCCGGTGTCTTCGTCAACCCGATGGGAACCAAGCTGTACCTCTCTCTCGCGCACGATGCCAACGCGATCCGCGAGTTCGGCAACCGACTGCGAGACGTCCTCAAGCAACTCTAAGACTCAAAGGAGCACCCATGCACCCCACCACGCGCACGATCGTCGACATGTTCAAGGCCAAGGGCAACTCGCAGTACGGCCACGAAGCCGTCACCCAGCTCGAGCACGCCCTCCAGGCCGCATGGCTCGCCGAGAAGGACGGTGCCGACGCCGAGCTCATCGCCGCGTCCCTGCTGCACGATGTCGGCCACCTTCTCCACGATCTCCCGGACGATGCGCCCGACCAAGGGATCGACGACCGCCACGAGATCCTCGGGGAGCGGTGGCTTGTCAAGAACTTCGGCGCAGCCGTCGTCGAGCCCGTCAAGCTCCACGTGGACGCGAAGCGATACCTCTGCGCCACCGAGCCGGGTTACCTGGAACTCCTCAGCGAACCATCCGTCCAGAGCCTCCACCTCCAAGGCGGACCCATGAACGCCACCGAGGTCGCCGAGTTCCGCTCGAACGTGCACTGCGACCGCGCCGTTCGCCTCCGCCGTTGGGACGACCTCGCCAAGGACGTGGATCTCAAGACGCCCGACATCGAGTACTTTGCAAAGTACCTCGATGAGGCCGCCGCCGCCTACTGCACCGCTTAAGCCCCCTCCCAACCGCTCATCGCTTCAACGCCGCGACGGCCCTCACCAGGCCCGCGGCATCTGATTCCCGCAACCGACCGATCGATCCCACTCGGAAGCACGGCGCGTTCGACACCTTGCCCGGGTAGATCACGTACCCCATGTTGGCGAGCGCGTTCGAGAACGCATTGAACTCGAACGACGCATCCGGGAACAGGAAGCTCGTGATGATCGGGCTCAACAGCTCGTCCGGGAGCAGTGTCTTGTATCCAAGCTCCCGCAGCCCGCTCACAACGATGCGCTGCACCTTCGCGTACCGCTCCAGCCGCGCCGCAGGACCGCCCTCTTCCTTCAACTCGTTGATCGCCTGCAACAAGGCGAGCAGCACGTGAGTCGGCGGGGTGAAACGGAACTGACCGTCCGACTCAAGCCCACGCCACTGGTCGTACAGATCCAGAGCCAGCGTGCGAGCACGCCCCTCGCACTGGCTCAGCGCGCTCCGCCGCGCCAGCACGAAGCTCAAACCCGGCACGCCCTCCACGCACTTGTTCGACGAACTCACGACCCAGTCTGCCCCCGCCATCGCCGAGCAATCCACCGGCAGGGCGCCAAATCCGCTCATCGAGTCGATGAGAAGCGAGACCCCGCTCCCGCTCAATGCGGCCGCGATCTCCGCGATCGGGTTCACCAGCCCCGTTGTCGTTTCGCAGTGCACACAGGCCAGCAGCGACGGCTTCACCGGCATCTTCGCGACCGCCGCGGCAACAAACGCCGCCGTTGCCCGCTCCGTCTCCGGAAGCTCGATGCTCGTCGTCGGAATCCCGTACCTGCGTCCGATCGTCGCCATCCGCCGCCCGTACGCGCCGTTGCACACCACCGCCAGGTGGCCATCGCGAGGCACAACCGTCGAGATCACACTCTCGATCCCAAACGTACCGCTGCCCTGCACCGGAATGCACGTCCAATCCGTGGGCCCAGCGTTGCCAATCTCAAGAAGCCCCGCGCGAACCGCCCGCACCACCCCAATGAACTCCGGATCCCGCGACCCTAGATCCCGAAGCATCGCCTGCTTCACGGAGCGACTCGTCGTCAGCGGACCGGGGGTAAAGAGCGGCCGATCAGTAGCGGTTTCCATGCCGCGACGGTACCGCTCGTCGCGGCACTGATTCCAGTTTCACAGACCCCACCGGCCGCTTCTTAGCACACCGATAACGAACCCCACCACCCGATGGCTCACCCTCCTAAAACCCAACCGACCCAACGCAACACATGGGACTCGAACGCTCAACCCCTCGCATGCAACGCTACGGGCCAGTCGCTGGCACCGCTGCAAAGCATGTGATTCAGAACGACCCGGACCACCCACGAGCCTCTCTTGCCAGAGGTTCGACTCCGAGGCCCGATCCCGAAAGCCCCCGCCGACCCCGATCTCGCAGGGGAGTTGCTGGGACCGGAGCGGGCCTGACGCTGCTCCAACTCCCGCGAGGCAACCAGTTCCTGTGCGCGAGGGATCAAACCAATCCCGGCCTGCGCACCCTCACCCCGCCGGATCGCCGTCTTCGTGCAGGCCGCGTACCCGGATCTCAAGCATTGGCGAGGTCCGGCACCGCAGCAAGGCGGCGAACGATCGCCAAGAGGGGTGCCGTCGCCGCGGAATCGCGGAC
>JBIKMF010000189.1:0-7723 GCA_044359425.1 Phycisphaerales bacterium | reverse complement strand
GGGGTGATCCAGTCGACCGCGAGCGAAGCGACGCTCTCGGCCCTGGTTGCGGGTCGTTGGCGGGTTCAGCGCGCGCTGGGTGAAGAGGACCGGCCGCTGGCGATCTACGCGTCAACGCAGGCGCATTCGTCGATCATCAAGGCCGCGATGATCGCGGGGCTAGCCCGACACCCAGAGGACGCACGCCACGCCCGGTTCATTCCCGTCGGCGATGCTTTTTCGATGGACACTGGAGCGTTGCGGGCGCGGCTGATGGCGGACGCGGCGAGCGGCATGGCGCCGTGCTTTGTCTGCGCGTCGGTGGGGACTACGGGGAGCGGGGCGTACGACGATTTGGCAGAGATCGTCGCCATTGCCGACGAGTGCGGGCGGCGGCATGGGATCAGGCCGTGGGTTCACGCCGACGCCGCGTGGCTCGGGAGCGCGTGCATATGCCCGGAGTTCAGGCACCTTCTCCGCGGGATCGAGGGCGTGGATTCGTTCGCGTTCAACCCGCATAAGTGGATGCTCACGAACTTCGACTGTGACTGTTTCTTCACGCGCGATCGCGCGTCGCTGACCGCCTCGATGTCGGTGACGCCCGAGTACCTGCGGAACGCGGCGAGCGAGAGCGGCGGCGTGATCGATTACCGGGACTGGCACGTTCCGCTGGGGCGTCGGTTCCGCGCGTTGAAGCTCTGGCTGGTGATCCGGCATTACGGCGTGGAGGGACTGCGCGAGTACATCCGCGGGCACGTAGCGATGGCGGAGAACTTCGAGCAACTCGTGGCGGCGGACGGGCGTTTTGAGCTGTGCGCCCCGCGGAGCGCGAGCCTGGTCTGCTTCGCGATGAAGGACCGCGACGACGCGCAGAACCAGCGGCTCCTGGACGACGTGAACGCCACAGGCCGGGCGTATCTCACCCACACCGTGCTCCCCGCGACACCGTCGCGCCCGAAGCGGCTGGTGCTGCGGATGGCGATCGGGGCGGCGACGACGACACAGGAGCACGTTCGCGCGGCGTGGGAGACGATCTGTTCGTGCGTGTAAACGGGCTCAGCCGAGTTGCTGGCCGCTGAGTTTCAGCAGCGGGATCATGATGCTGAGCAGCAGCGAGCCGATGACCAGGAAGAGCATCACGATGAGGAGGGGCTCGAGGGCCGCCATCAGCCGCGACGAGCGGCGGTCGAGTTCTTCCGCGCTGTCGTTGGCGAGGGTCTCGAAGGCGGACTCCATGTCACCGGATCGTTCCGCGGCGATGAGCAGTCGGCGGGTGGGAACGGGCAGGGCGTCGACGGTGTCGATGAGTTGACGGAGCACGCCGCCCTCGACGAGGCGGTTGCGGAGGTTGACGAGTTGCTTCTTGAGGACAGGGTGACCGAGCGCGTTGGAGGCGACGGCGAGGGCGTCGGAGAGCGTGATGCCGCTGCGGGTCATCGCGGCCATGACGGTGAAGAAACGGGCGGTCTCCTGGGCGAGTACGACGTCTTTGAAGAGGGGCATGCCGCGGAGAAGGCGGTTGCCGACGGCGACGAGCTGGGCCCGAATGGCGACCAGTCCCATAGCGACGACGAGCACGCCGAGGAGGCAGTAGAGCCAGTTGGCACCGATGAACTCGCCGACGGTGACCATGACCTGCGTGTAGGACGGGAGTTCGAGGCCTTGCTCGGTGATGGCTTTGCCGATCTTGGGAACGATGAAGGTGAGCATGAAGAGCGTCATGATGACACCGATGGTCATGACGATGATGGGGTAGATGAGGAGGGTGACGACGCGGCCGGAGATGGCGAGCTGGCGGCGGGCGGTGGCGGAGAGCTGCTTGGCCGCGCCGCCGAGATCGCCGGTGCGTTCGGCGGCGCGATAGACGGCCACGGTGACTTTGTCGAAGACGGCGACCTGGTCGCACGCGTCCGAGAAGCTGGCACCAGCGGCGACGAGTTCGCGCATCCGTTCGACGCGGGACTTGGTACTGCGGGAGACCACGCTGGCGGTGACTTCAAGGGCTTCGACCAGTGGCACCCCACGGGTGAGGAGCTGGGCGAGCTGCTGGTGGAGCTCGGCCTGGTCCTTAAGACCGACCTTGTCGGGGGTGGAGGCCCACGCGGGGATCGCCCAGGTGCGGAGCGCGACGAGCTTCTCGCGCTTGAGCTGCTCGGCCAAGTGCCGACGGTCACGGGCTTTACGCACGTCCACGCGTCGACCACCACCGGGTTTGGCGGCGAGGACGAGGAATGAGGAGCTGGCGGATTTGACCGGGGGCATGAGTCCCAAGGGTAGTGGGTTTGGGGTGGGCGTGCCGGGGGGAGGCCCCCGATTGGTGATTCGCTCGGCGGGGGTGATCCGCTCGGCCGATTTCGGACACTCCGGGCTCGATCGCTCCAATAATGGTGCATGAACTCTCCCCTCCCGACCGGCAGCCTTTCACGCCCGGTCCTTGTCGAAGTTCCTCCTGCGAAGGAAACCATGCGCGCTCTTATCAAGCACCACGCGGGCCAAGGCCTTAAGTTTGTCACCGACCGTGCGAAGCCCACACCCGGCCCGCGCGAAGTGCTGATCCGAGTGCTCAAGGCCGGCATCTGCGGCACCGACAAGCACATCTGGGAGTGGGACGAGTGGGCGGCGGGCCGGATTCCTGTGGGGATTGTCACAGGCCACGAGTTCGTGGGGATCATCGAAGAGGTCGGCGCGGCGGTCACGCGGTACAAGCCGGGGCTGCGGGTGAGCGCCGAGGGGCACATCACCGCGGGCGCCGATTACAACTCGCGGACGGGCAACGCCCACATCGCGAGCGACACGAAGATCCTGGGGATCGACCGCGACGGGATTTTCGCGGACTACGCGGTGGTCCCGGAAGAGAACGTGTGGCCGATGCACCCGAGCATCCCGGACAAGATTGGCGCGGTGCTCGACCCGCTCGGCAACGCCGTTCACACGGTGATGGCCGCGGGCGTGAGCGCGAAGACCGTGCTCATCACCGGCACCGGGATCATCGGGCTGATGGCGGTGACCGTCGCGAAGGCGGCGGGGGCTGGACGGATTTTCGCGACCGACATGAGCGAGAAGCGTCGGATGCTGGCGAAGAAGCTGGGCGCGGCGGAGGCGTTTGATCCGCGAGATGCATCGTTCGTGAACGAAGTCCGTAGGGCCTGCCGCGGCGAGGGAGTGGACGTTCTGCTGGAGATGTCGGGCTCGCCGGCGGCGTACGACCAGGGATTCTCGGCGCTGCGGAACGGGGGCACGGCGGCGCTGCTTGGGATTCCGGCGAAGCCGCCGACGTTTAACATCACACAGCACGTGGTGTTCAAGGGCGCGACGGTGCTGGGGATCAACGGCCGGCGGATGTTCGAGACGTGGTACCAGATGGAGGAGTTGCTGCTCTCGGGCAAGCTTGAGCTGGACGACATCATCACGCACGAGTTCCCGCTCGAACAGTTCGAGAAGGCGCACCAGACGATGATCTCCGGCGAGGGGATCAAGGTTGTGATGAACGTCAACGGCTGACCTCCATCGCGGGGCCGCACCCCTGGCGTTCAATCGAAGCGCACAAAAAACCCCCGCTCGAGCGGGGGTTTTTCTGTTGTGGGGATGTCGAAGGGGGGGGCTCAGCAGCCGGGGAAGCCGATGCCGCCCGCGTCCCACGCGCCGAAGAACGCGATCACGTCGTCGCCGTCGACGCCGGTCGAGGCGTCCGCGTCGGCGCACGAGTTGCCCGCGTCCCAGTCAGCGAAGAAGGCGATCACGTCGTCGCCGTCGATGCCGCCGTCGTTGGTGTAGTCGGCGAAGCAGCCGTCCGCCTGCCAGGCGCAGGCCGGACCGCAGGAGATCTCGGAGGGCGTGAGCGAACCGGGGTTGGTCGTCCAGTTCAGGAAGTCGAAGGAGCAGCTGCCGGGAACGGGCGTGTTCTCGGCGGGGTCCGCGAAGTACGGGCCGGGAGCAACGCCCAGGACATCAAGGCCCCAGGCGCAGTTGCACTGGCGGACGAACATGTCGGGGGTGTAGCCGTCGAGCAGGCCGCGCTGATCGCTGGTGTCGAGGCCGCCAACCTGCGACGCGTACTGCCAACCCACGTCGGGCTGGTTGCCCTCGCGGTGGCCAAAGGCATCAACGACGCGGGTCCACGGGGTCGCATCCAGAACACCGTCGTTGTTGGTGTCCAGATCCATGCCGAGGGTACCGGTCCAACCCTCGACGATCATGAAGGTGTTCGCACCGTTCTCGAGGTCGGGGACGAAGTCAGCGACGTTGATCGCCGTCTCCGCGGCGGGAGCGGGCGAGAGCACCGCGATGGAGTCGCGCCAGAGCAGCAAGCCGTTGGAACCGGTCGAGAGACCGGTCAGCGGGAGCACCTGGTCGACGGTACCAGCGGGGGTGGGCATATCGCCTTCGATGACGATGATGGTGAGCCCGTTGAGCGAGTACCCGGGGACATCGGAGCGGAGCTCGATGAACTCGTTCCCGTTGTCGCCACCCGGCGGGTTGATCATGACCTCGTTGAAGCGGACGGTCTGCGCACAGGCGAGGCCAGCGCAGAGAGAGAGCGTCGAGACGGTAACAAACATCTTCATACAAACTCCTTCGTTACTTACCAGTTCAATCCGGTCTTGGTGAGCCAACCGCCGTACACCTTGCCCTCCAACTCGTCGTAGACGGCGGTGGTGTATCCATTTGTCGTGCCGCTGGTCGCGCCCCACTCGCCGTCGCGCTTGCCCGCGTCGGAGAACGCCGCGACGTGGCCGTCGGCGAACAGCAGGTGTCCGTACAGACGGTCGTGCTCGTGGACGCCGTCGGCGATCTTGGATCCACGCCCGTGGGCGGCGCCGAGATCGTCGAAGTCCTGACGTCCGGTCCCGGGGCCGGAAGCCCCCGGCACCCGCACCTGCGGGTACGGCCCGTCGGAGAGGATCTTCGCGCCCACGAGCAGTTCGCCGTTGTGGAAGACCATGTCGGCCTCTTCGGGGGACGCGACGATGGTGCCGTCTCCCATCAGCGGCACCATCGACGGCGTCGCGGTGTTTCCGATCGACTTCTCGTTGAGCGGACCCCGCAGCGTCGCGACGTTCTTGTAGTTCCCGAGCTGGCGATGGTCCTTCACGTCGGTGTGGGCCATCGCCCAGGTCTGGCAGTAGTTGGTGTTGAAGCCCCGGGTGATCAGGTCGTTGATGTCCGCCGGCGAGAACGCGCGGAAAGGGCTCGAGTTCGCCCTCGCCGCGTTCAGCGACTGCGACGCCCGCGCGGGCGAGGTCGGGCAGAGCAGGTTCCCGGGAATGCAGTATTCGCCGTTCACCATGTCCGCGACCCACCCGGTGGTATCGAGGGGACCATACCCCTCGGTCGTGTTGTTGTCCCACGATCCAGAGGACAGAAAGCCACGGTTCGAGTTCGAGTACGAAAGGAACCCGATGCCGAGCTGACGGAGGTTGCTGGCACAGCGGGTGGTCCGCGCCGTATCCCGGGCGGCCCCCAGCGACGGCAGCAGGATGCTAATCAGCAGCGCGATGATGGCGATCACGACGAGAAGTTCGATCAGTGTGAAGGCCCTTGCGTTATCGCGAGTCATCTGCATGTGCGCTCCGCGTGGTGGTTCAGTTGAGGGAGCATCTTGAGCACGCCACGCCCGGCTTGCGCTGCCTTGGCGCTATGGACGTGTCAAGATTGTGTGAAGGCACCCCCCCTGCCAGGCGTTACAGGCCGCGCCGCCCACCCCCCTCGCAGCGCACCATCCCCATCCCCCCCGATCTCCGCGCCCCCATCGACCGATAGGTACCACGACGTGCCGCGCACCGCGGCCGAACGGGGGCTGTGTGAGCGCCGAGACACCCGAAAGAAAGGCCGATGCGAGCGGAGCGACATCGGTGCGCCCCGTTGAAATGCGTGCCGCGGCGGGCGCTCTGTTCACACTCGGTGTGCTCGGAGCCGTCGTGGTCGCCGCCACCGTCGCCGCGTGCATCTGGTGGATGACGGTCGCCGGCCGTCGGGCCCTGGATGACACACGGCAACAGCAAACCCGGGAACTCGCGGGGGTACTTGCGGCGGCAGCCCAGGGAGCCCTGCGGAACGGGGACCTCGCGGACCTTCGCCTGACGCTGCGGGAGACCGCGGCAACGGGCGCTGTGGCTTCGTGTCGCGTGGAACTCGCGGACGGCACGGCGATCGCGGATTCGTCGGCGACTGCGGTTGCGAATCGTCGGGAACTCCCGGAACGCTGGCCCGAAGGCGCGGGCACGCTCGCCGAAAGCGATGACGAACTCCGAACGTCCTTCACCGTGCCGACCCGCGGGCTGGCGGTGCTCATCGTTCAACCGACTTCGGGCCGCGCGTCGCTGGTTACCCCGGAGGTGATGCTCGGCGGCGGGGGCATCTGCATCGCGGCCGTGTTGCTCTGGAGCGCGGGACTCCGTCGCGCGGGCCGGCGCGTGAAGTGCCTGACCGCCGTGCGGAGCGCTCTGCTGGACGCGCACGCGCCCGGAGCATCCGCCGACTCGCTCACGGTTGCCGACACCTTCGGCGCGGAGGCTGTCGCGTGGAACACGCTCATTGCCGAACGTGACCGCCTTCGCTCGGGGGCTTCGCTCGCCGAGGCGGAGAGCAGCGGGCGCGCACACGGTCGGGGCGAGAGCGCCAACGCCGCGGCACTCGACGGCCTGTGGCTGGGGGTCATGCTGCTGGACGGCGCGGGCAAGGTTGAGTACGCGAACGGCGCGGCGGGCGTGATGCTGCGAACTCGGCGCGAGGCCCTGCTGGGGCGAGAGCTCTCGGAGGTCGTGACCGATCAGGCCGTGCTCCCCGTGCTCCGCGACGCGATGAACACGCGGCAGCGGGCGAGCGCGGAGCTCGTCACGTCGCAGGACAACCAGGAGCGTGCGGTGCTGCGGCTGACGGTCAAGGCGCTCCGGCGCGGCGACGTCGCGGCGACGATGATGCTGCTCGAGGACGTGACGCAGCAGCGGGTCGCCGACGAGAGCCGCAACGCGTTCGTGTCGCAGGCGACGCACGAGCTCCGCACGCCGCTCACCAACATGCGGCTGTACGTGGAGACGCTGGTGGACGAGGGCGACACGGATCCCGCGATCAAGGCCCGGTGCCTCAACGTCATCTCGGGCGAGGTGCGTCGGCTCGAGCGGATCGTCGGCGACATGCTCTCCGTGAGCGAGATCGAAGCGGGCTCGCTGCGGATCGTGCGCGACGACGTCCAACCCGCGACGCTGCTCGAGGAGGTCGAGGCGGACTTCAGGGCCCAGGCCGAGGACAAGGAAATCAGCCTCTCCTTCGAGCTGCCGCCGCGACTCGACACCGTGCCGGGCGACCGGGACAAGATCACGCTGGCCCTGCACAATCTGATCGGCAACGCGCTCAAGTACACACCCGCCGGCGGCGAGGTGAAGGTGGTCGTTCAGCAGACACCCGCGCAGCTCAGCATCGCGGTGACCGACAACGGCATCGGGATCAAGACCGAGGAATGCGAACTGATCTTCGACCGCTTCTACCGCGCGAAGGACAAGCGACTCGCGGGGATCACCGGGTCTGGCCTCGGACTCGCACTGGCCCGGCAGATCGCGCGTCTCCACGAGGGCGATGTCACCGTGCGGAGTGCGCTCGACAAGGGGAGCACGTTCACCCTCGTGCTCCCGACGCAGGAACGGGGCACCGTCACCGCGCGGGCCGCCTGAGGAGACTGAACCGTGGAGATCGGCGAGACTCGACAGGGTGCGGTGACGGTGATCAAGCCCGCGGGGCCGCTGTGCCT
>JBIKMF010000188.1:0-7725 GCA_044359425.1 Phycisphaerales bacterium | reverse complement strand
CGCAGCGAGGGGTCGTACACGGCCAGGCTGCTGCGCGATCCCGCGTTGCTGCGGGCGAAGCTTGTGGAGGAAGCCGGCGAACTCTCGGATGCGGGCACGGATCGAGAGGTGATTCGCGAAGCGGCCGACGTGATGTACTTTGCTCTGGTCGCCATGCAGCGAGCGGGCGTTGGAGTTGCGGAGGTCGAGCGGGAACTGGCCCGGCGCGGCTTGAAGATCACGAGACGTCGTGGCGATGCGAAGGTGCCGCTGGAGAAGAACACATGAACGAGCCGCTTCTCAGACGCGTCCGACCCGCGGATCTCGGTCGTTTGCGCGCACCGGTGGTCGACGCCGAGACCGGTCGCGTCACAAGCGAGTTGCTGCGCGCGATCGAGGAGGGCGGTGATGCCGCGGTGCGTGCGGCCGCGGAACGGTTCGGCGATCTGCGTGCCGGTGATCCGATCGTGCGGGATCCGGGGGAGTGTCGGGCCGCACTCGGGAGGCTCAGCGCGGAGAAGCGGAGTGTCCTCGAGCGAGTGGCGGATCGGATTCGCGCGTTCGCCGGTGCGCAGCGTGCCTGCCTGCGGGACCTCGATGTCGCCATCCCCGGCGGGCGAGCGGGGCACACCATGGTGCCCGTCGCGATCGCGGGGTGTTATGCGCCCGGTGGTCGGTACCCGCTGCCGTCGTCGGTGCTCATGACGGCCGTCACCGCGCGGGCCGCCGGTGTCGAGCGCGTGTGGCTCGCGTCGCCCCGGCCGACGGATGAGACCCTCGCCGCGGCGGCCATCGCGGGCGTTGACGGTGTGCTCGCGGTCGGTGGCGTGCAGGCGGTGGGCGCGATGACGTTCGGGCTGTGTGGTGTTCCCGCGTGCGATGTGATCGTTGGTCCCGGCAATCGCTGGGTCACCGCCGCGAAGCAGGCGGTCTCGGCGCGAGTGGGGATCGACATGCTCGCGGGTCCGTCGGAGCTACTGGTGATTGCCGATGAGAGCGCGGATGCGAGCGTCGTCGCGGCGGATTTGCTGGCGCAGGCCGAACACGATGCCGACGCGGTCCCGATGCTTGTGACGACCAGCGAGGAGCTCGCGCACGGTGTAGAACGTCAGCTCGTATCCCAGCTCTCCACGTTGCCGACACGCGAGACGGCCCAACAAGCCCTCCGCAACGGCTGGGTGTGCGTGGTGGGGAGTGTCGAGGAAGCGATCGGCGTGAGTGATGCGATCGGGCCCGAGCACCTGGAGATACAGACCCAGCGAGCGGATGAAGTTGCCTCGCGCGTGTCCAACGCCGGAGCGGTGTTCATCGGTGCCGCGGCCGCGGAGGTCCTCGGCGACTACGGCGCGGGCCCGAACCACACCCTTCCGACGTCAGGAACTTCACGGTTTCGCGCCGGGCTCTCGGTGTTCACGTTCCTGCGGGCGCGGACATGGATGACAATCGACGATCCCGATTCGGCGGCGGGAATGAGAGCAGATGCAGTGGCTTTGGCGCGGATGGAGCGGCTGGAGGCACACGCACGGGCGGCCGAAGCGCGCGAACGTCCCCGGGTGTCTGATAGACTGCGCACGTGAGCGCGCGACGCAAGCGACGAAATCCTTCCTGCCTCGATTGCGGCTACGAGCTCGACCGCAAGCTGGCATCTCCCGGGAACTGCCCCGAGTGCGGGCGAGCGTTCGATTTCGCGGTTGAGTCGTCGGTGGAAGCGCCGAAGGCAGCGCCGCCGCTCACCTTTGGACAAGCGTTCGCGGTGGTGGCGGTGGTGGCGTTCGCCGCGGCGGTGCCGCTCGCGTTCGTGCACCCGGTCGCCACGTTGTTCGCGATCCCGGTTGCGCTGGGAGCGTGGGCCAACTCGCGCGAGTCGTTCCCACGCGCCATCGCGTGCGTGGTGCTGCTTTCGTCCGCGGCGGGTGCGGTTGTGCTGGTGGGCGGCGCGACCGCGGGGGAAGCCACGAAGGTCGTGGTGCTGGCGTGCGGCCTCTCGATCCTGCCCTTCGGGATCGGCTGCGTCGTGGCGCCGTGGGTTGAGGGGTTGGTGGCGCGAATGGCGCGCAAGCATTCGGAGCGAGGCGAGACCTGACGGATGGTTCGCGCCGCTTACGGTTCTTCAGGCCGCTTCCACCCGGTGTCCTTGTCTCGCTCGAGCATCACCACACTCTGCTTCGAGCACCGCTTGCAGATGAACTTCTCCGCCCGCAGCGGGCTCCGCCAGATCGGGTCGCCGTTCTCGGCGAGGCACAACTGGCACACGTCCTTCGCGGGCGCGGGCTCGCCTTCGTTCGCGTACCAGAGCGACACGAACGACGCCGAGAGGCACTGCCCGCAGATCAGGCTCCCGCGGTGCCCTTCGACCATCGGACGCTCCGGCGCGTAGCAGCGCTCGCAGAAGTCGCAGATGAAGTCCTCCGCCGCCATGTTCTCGGGATCACTTCCGGGACGGTGCATGTTCAGGTCGCCTCGTGTCCACGCCAGAGGGCGCGGTACGCATCGCATCGCTCCAGCAAGTCCTTGTGTGTGCCGTGATCCGCGAGCCGCCCGTTGTCCATCACGAAGATGTGGTCGCACGAGAGGATCGTCGCCTGCCGGTGCGCCACGATGAGACACGTTCGCCCCGCGCCAAACTCGCCGATCGCCTGCGCGAGATGCATCTCGTTCTCCGCGTCGATCATGCTCGTCGCCTCGTCCATGATCAGAATCGACGGGTCCCGCAGCAGCGCCCGCGCGATGCTCAGCCGCTGCCGCTGACCACCCGAGAGGTTCAGCCCCTGCTCCGTCACGGGGGTGTCGTACCCCGACGCCAACGCGGAGATGAAATCGTGCGCACGCGCCAGCTTCGCCGCCGCGATCATCCGCTCGTCGCTCACCGCGCCCTCCGCGCCGTACAGGATGTTCGAGCGGATCGTCCCGCGGAACAGCGTGACCTCCTGCGTCACCACCCCGATCTGCTCCCGCAGGCTCCGCACGCTCACCGTCCGGATGTCCGTGCCGTCGATCAGCACCCGCCCCTTGTCCGGATCAAACAGCCGCGGCACCAGCGACAGCAGCGTCGTCTTCCCGCTCCCGTTCCCACCGACAATCGCCACACGCTTGCCGTGCGGCACCGTCAGCGTCACGCCCTGAAGCGCCGGTGCGAGCGCCCCGGGGTAGCTCAGGTGCACGTTCTCGAACGCGATCTCGCGGCAGTGCCGCTGGAGCCGGGGCAGCTTCTCGCCCGGACGCGGGTGGCCCGGCTCCGGTTCAAGCTCCAGGAGTTGCATCAGCCTGTCCGCCGCGGGTGCGCTCGACTGGATGTCGTTGATGATGCCGGTGAGGGGCTTCAAGCTCGCCCCCGCCACCGCGAGCGACGCGATCGACAGTACAAAGCCCGCGGGGCTGATTTCCTTGTTGATGATGAACCGCCCCAGCACCAGCACCATCCCGCACAGCATGAGCACCGTCAGCATCTCGGTCAGCGGGCTCGCGATCGCCTTCGCCGTCCGCAGCTTGTTCAACTCGCGGAGCATCTCGCGGTTCATCCGATGGAACCGTCCCGACTCGTACCGCTCCGCCGCGTGCACCTTCACCACGCGGTGCGCTTGCAGACTCTCCGCCGCGGCCGAGTAAAGCCCCGACTGGCTCTGCAGTGTCGCCTGAGACGCCCGCTTGATCTTCTTCCCGAGCTTTCGGATCACCTGGTACAGCAGCGGCGTAATCGCGAGCGCCACCAGCGTTACCCGCCAGTTGTACGCCAGCGCCACCGCAAGCCCCGCCACACCCTTCGCCACCTGCAGCACCGCCTTCGACAGCAGGATGCTCAGCCCGTTCGTCAGCACGCTCGTGTCGTTCACGATTCGGCTGATCGTGTCCGTCGGCCCGCTCGAGATCAGCGACCGCAGCGGCGACCGCAACGCCGCGTGAAACGCCCGCTGGCGGATGCTCGTCACCGTACGGTTCACCACCGTCTGGCCCAAGTACCCCTGCAGAAACGTCGTCGCCGCGCCAAAGATCGTCAGCGCCGCCAGTGTTGACATGATCCACACCAGCGACACGAACGGATCCGACGGCAGCTCGCTCCGGAGGAACTCCGGGATCGTCAGCCACTGGCCGATCGACCACGGGATCGACTCCGAGTTCCGCAACCCCTCGTTCCACGTCGTCGCGAGCTGGTCCAGCCCCTTGGCCTCCCCCAGAATCGCGTCCATCACCGGCTTCGCGCCCAGCATCCCCGCGCCCAGCGTCCCCGACGAAAGCACGATCATCACCATCGCCGCGATGAGGTACCGCGAGTGGCCGAGCATGCTCCGTGCAAATGTCCAGAATGCCGTCATGAGGAACGGTGAGTATCTCACACCCGCCCCTCCGTCTCCACTCGATGCGAAAGACTCCTTGTGTCCGGTAGCTGTTTGGGCCGCCCCGGGCCGACGCTATACTTCCCCTCATCCATGACGGCCATCGCACCCACAACGACTCATTCACCGGCCTCGGTCCACGCCAAGGTCGCCCCCGCACGCACCGGTCCCTGGAAAGTGGCCGTGGTCATGCCGTGCTTCAATCGCCGCGAAGACTGCGAGAAGCTCCTCGGCGACCTCGCCAAGCAGAAGCTGCCGAACATCCAGATGTGGGGCGTCGTCGTTGACAACGCATCCACCGAGCCCCTCTCCACCATGCGGGTCCCCGAGGGCCTCGACATCGAGTTCGTGCGCTCAGAGAAGAACACCGGTGGTTCCGGCGGCTTCAACCTCGGCATGAGCTACGTCCTCGCCGGTCAGGGTCTTACTGGCAAGTTCGGCCCCCCCGACTTCCTCTGGTGGCTCGACTCCGACGCCCGCGTCTCCCGCGCCGCCCTCCGCGAACTCGTCCGCGTCATGGCCCGCTGCCCCCACGTCGGGGCCGTCGGCTCCGCGCTCTGCGACACCGGCACCGGTCGCATGTGGGAATGCGGCGGCCGCATCGACAAGAAACACGGCGCGTTCCACGTCGCCGCCGCCGGCGATGTCGATCGCCGCTTCACCATCAAGGCCCACTACGTCGCCGCATGCTCCGCCCTCGTCCGTCGCGAAGCCATCGAACGCACCGGCCTCTTCCCCGACAACTTCATCTACTACGACGACGTCGACTGGTGCATCCAGATGACCGCCAAAACCGGCCTCAAGGTCCGCGGCGCCCCGCGCAGCCGCGCGTACCACCCCCCCGGTGACCGCCGCTACGCCCTCTGGACCCGCTACTACAACGCCCGCAACTGCTTCTCACACATGGAAGTCATGAAGCTCGGCGGTATCGCCCGCTTCAACCGCGCCATGATCGAGGTCCGCCGCGCCGTCGCCCAGACCATGATGGGCCTCGATGAACTCGCCGATCTTCACATGCGCGGACTCCGCGACGCCGTCGCCGGAAAGTTCGACCAGGTCGAACCCAAGCACGTCATGAAGCCCCTGGGCTTCAAGCCCCACGCCACCCTCCCCGACACCGTCCGCGAGCAGCTCGCCCGCTTCGGTCCAAACGCCACCCTCTTCGTCCACCCCCTCCTCAAGAGCCACATCGCCGGCCTCGAGGTCTTCCGCCGAAACCTCAAGCTCCTCTCGTTTAGCTGGCCCGCCGATTGGAAGCAGTGGCGCCGCCGCGGGCTCGGTGGTCACCTCCTCCGCGACTCCGCCGGCGCCCTCTGGCGCGCCCTCGTCAGCCGCACCGCTGATGTCGCTGTCGTCCCGACCGGGTGGCCCACCTCCTGGTTCCGTGGCAAGGTCCTCATCGAGATCACCACCGAGGGCTACCTCATCCGCGAACCCCGCACCATCCCCACCTTCACCAAGGCCCTACGGATCTTCCGGCAAGGCCTCTCCCTCGCCTTCAAGGTCGCCGCTCGCTCGCCCGGCATCCGCCCCTTCGTCCCCGCCCCCAAGCCCGGCGTGCGCGCAGAGTCGCAAATCGAAGCGAAGCCCTGACCTCGTGCCCGGTCTCAGCGCCATCGTCCTCTCCTTCAACCGGCGCGACGCCCTCCGCTCGACGCTCCGCCACCTCCTCGACACCCCCGCCATCGACGAAATCATCGTCGTCGACAACGCATCCTCCGACTCCAGCGCCGACGCCGCCCGTGACCTCCTCGGCACCCGCGGCCGTGTCATCGCCCTCTCTTCCAACACCGGCGTCGCCGCCTTCAACACCGCCGCCGCTGCCGCCACCGGCGATCTGCTCCTCATCCTCGACGACGACTCCTGGCCCGACCCCGCATCCCTCGACCACGCGATCGCCGCGCTCCACGCTGACCCCCGCGCCGCCGCCGTCGCCCTCTCACCCAAGCACCCGCGCACCCTCCACCTCGAGTGGCCGCACGCGCACTCCCCCTCCGACACCTTCCCCATGATGGGATGCGGCAACCTCGTCCGCGCCGAAGCCTGGTCACACGCAGGTGGCTACGAACCCAGCTACTTCCTGTATCGAAACGACGCCGACCTCGCCCTCACCCTCCTCGGACTCGGTCGCCGCGTCCTCTTCCATCCGCAGTGGATCGTCTGGCACGACAGCCCCGCCGCGGCATCAAAGAGCGACCGCTGGCTCCGCCTCGCGACCCGCAACTGGGTCTGGATGGCCCGCCGACACGGCCGTGGGTTCTGGAAATGGGCCGGCATCCTGCTCGGCTTTGCCAAGGCGATGATCCACGCCGGCCAAGACTCCGCCCGCACGCAGCTCGTCGCCGACGGTCTCCGGGAAGGCCTCTACTCCGCGCCGCCACCCTGCCCGGCTCGACCAAACGGCCGATGGTGGCGAGATCTCGTGCTTACCCAACTCCGCAGGCACTGATCACCGGGGCGCGTTCATCCAGCCGTACGGCTGAATCACGTTGAACCGCCAGTCGTTGTCCGAGATCGAAATCCACGTCGAGTTCAGGCCCTTCGCGTTCACGTAGAGATCAAGACCCTCAAAGTCGACGTTGCGGTTCCGGTAGATCCCGTCCCCGTCCTTGCCATCGCTCCCGAGTTCCTTCGCCAGCCGGGCCGACGCATCGAGGAAACCGATGTGCCCGCTCCGCGAGTGCCGCGAGGTCAGCTGGTCCTCGTTGCCGAACATGCCGTCGCGGTACTGCTGGTTCCAGATGATCGTGCTCTCTTCGAAGTAGATCGGCACGTGATGGAACTGCTGCACCTGCGGGGCAACACCAGCCGGCAGGATCCGCGTCGCGCTGTTCCCGTTCGGGGGAATCCACCCCACCATCGGCTTCGACGAGAGCTTCACGCCCTCCGTCTCGTCCAGCATCGTGTAGTCAAAGTTCACGCCGCTGCGGCCGCCGAAGAAGTTGTCACGCTCCGCCACGTTCGCGCTCGCGTTCTGCCGGCGGTTCGATGCACACTCCGCGATCGTGTGCGCGTTGTCCACGTAATCAAACAGCAACCCCGGCCGCCGGATCGTGTTCTCGACCCGCTGCGCCCAGAGCGCCACGTTCCGGTCCGCCGGATCCGGCTGGCTCTCCGGCGGCCAGAACCGCTGGCCCGCCGCGTTCCGATACGCCACCGGCCAGATCTGCTCCTTGTAGTCCTGCGCGTAGTTCGCCGCGGCACCCACGATCTGCCGCATGTTCGAAAGACACTTCACCGTCCGTCCCGCCTCGCGGGCCTTCCCCAACGCGGGCAGCAAGAGCCCGATCAACAGCGCGATGATCGCGATCACGACCAAGAGCTCGATCAACGTGAACCCGTTTGTGCGTGCGTGGCGCATGGACATCCTTTTCGTGCTCTCGAGGTTCAAACCTACTAACCGAACCCCACTCGG
>JBIKMF010000187.1:0-7742 GCA_044359425.1 Phycisphaerales bacterium | reverse complement strand
GCGGATCTCATCCAGACGAGCGCGGAGGCGGAGTCGGATGCCGCGGCGGCTGTGGAATCGGCGCTCGGTGCGGACCTGCAGGGGCTGGTGCTGGACTCGGTGGCTTCGCTGCCGACGCCGGAAGAACGTGCGACGATGCGAGGGCGGGTGACGTTCCTGCCGATGACGGCGGTTGCCGATGCGACGGCAGCGACGCCGGTGGTGGAGGGCGTAGCGACGGAGGATCCGGCGGGGATGCTGGTGAGCCTGCGGCGATTGGTGTCGGCGCGCGGCGGCGAGCACGAGGCGGGGGTCGGCGCGCTGCTCGACCGGCTGCTGGGCTCGACGTTCCTCGTGCGGGACATTGAGGCGGCGATGCTGCTGAGCGCGGGGCCCCTCAAGGGCAAGGCCGCGCGGTTCGTCACGCGCGACGGCGTGCTCGTGGACGCCGAAGGGCGTGTGACGGCGGGTTCGGGCGCGGCGGGCGAGGCGGAGAGCGGTCTGCTGCGGCGTCGGAGCGAGCTCGAGGCCCTCAGCGCGCAGGTTGCGGCGTTGTCGACGCGGGTCGAGGCCGAGCGCGAGGCCCTGAAGGCGGCGGACGCGGAAGCGGGCGCGATGAGCAAGGCGGCGGCGGAGGTGCGAGCCGCGCTCTCGCAGCAGCAGCGTTCGGCGTTCACGGAACAGACGAAGCTCGAGCGGCTCAACGCGGATCTCGCCCGCCTGGAGCGAGAGAAGGGGTCGATCGATCAGGAGACCGCCCAGCAGCGTGAGCGCCTCACGAAGCTGGAGGACGACCGCAAGGCCACCGAGGAGCGGGCCGAGAGCCTGCGCCGGTTGCAGGAAGAAGAGACGGGCGCGGCGACCGCGATGGAGCAGGACCTGCGGACCGTCCAGTCTCGCGCGGACGCCGCGATGGAGCAGATGACCGCGGCGAAGGTCGAGGTCGGCAAGTTCAACGAGCAGTTGGGTGGTTCGCGGCGTGAGTTGTCTCGCCTTGAGATCTCGCGCGACGACATCGCGCGTCAGCTCCGCGAGGCGAGCGTGCAGGCGGAGCGGCTGGTCTCACGCGTAACCGAGCACACCGCGCTCATCGCCGAGTGCTCCCGCGTGGAGCAGGAGGCCGGGGCGACGGCGGCGGAGTTGAGCACCGCGTCGAAGGAACTGCTTGCGAACGTGCAATCGCTCGAGAAGAAGTGCCAGGAACTGGGCGAGCACGTGCTGGTCGCACGCCGCCGGTTCAGCGAGCTCGAACGCGACTGGCACACGCTGGAAGTTGCCAAGCGCGAGGTTGAGGTGAAGCGCGAGACGCTGGAAGACCGCACGCAAGAGGAACTCGGCGTGGTGGTCGCGGCGGAGTACGACGAGTACCGCGCGATGATGCAGGACGGTGGCGTGGTGCGGATCGACCCGCCGGAAGCGGCCCGGGAGATCGACGCGCTGCGGGACGGGATCAAGAAGCTCGGCAGCGTGAATCTGGATTCGATCTCGGAAGAGGATCAGCTCGCCGAGCAGAACGACGATCTTGTGAAGCAAGTGGCGGACCTGGACCAGGCGTCGACGCAGCTCAAGGACCTGATCACGAAGCTGAACGAGGTCAGCCGCGAGCGGTTCGGCGAGGTGTTCACGAAGATCCAGGAGAACTTCGGCAGCCAGGACGGCATGTTCCGGCGGCTCTTCGGCGGTGGCAAGGCGGAGGTTCGCCTGATGCCGCTGATGAAGGAAGTCGAGAACGCCGACGGCTCGGTGTCGAAGGTGGAGACCGAGGAGACGGACCTGCTCGAGAGCGGGATCGAAGTCATCGCGAAGCCGCCGGGCAAGGAACCCCGCGCGATCAGCCAGCTCTCGGGCGGTGAGAAGACGCTGACGGCCGTCGCGTTGCTCATGTCGATTTTCCGGAGCAAGCCGAGCTGCTTCTGCGTGCTGGACGAAGTGGATGCCGCGCTTGACGAGGGCAACGTCGCGCGGTTCAACGCGACGATCCGGCAGTTCACCGATCTCTCGAGCTTCATCGTGATCTCGCACAACAAGCGCACGATGCAGAACGCGGACCGGCTCTTCGGCGTGACGATGCAGGAGCGAGGGGTCTCGACGCGCGTCAGCGTGAAGTTCGACGACGTGGGCAAGAACGGGGAGATCAAGGCCTCCGCCGTGAAGAACGCGGAGAGCCAGGAGCAGGATCCGCCGCTGATCGAGACGCGCCGCGTCGACATGAAGGCACAGACCGCGAGCTGATACGACTTCGCCGAACGGCCGGGACCTACAGCGGTCTCACTTCCGTCCCACCCTCACGCACGGTGCCGATCAGATCGCCGATGCTGGCTGCACCCTGTTCTCGCACCCACTTCTCCAGCCCCTTCACCACCTTCAGCGGCGCACGCGGATCCGCGAAGAGCATCGTTCCCATCTCCACCGCGCTCGCGCCCACGAGGATGAACTCCGCGGCGTCCTCCCACCTGCTCACGCCGCCGATGCCGATGATCGGGGTCTTGGTATCTCGGCACACGCCCGTGTACGCGTCGTGCACCAGCTTGACCGCGATCGGGTGAATGCCCGGACCCGAAAGCCCCCCACTTCCCCGCGAGATCCTCATCTTCCGCGTGTGCACATCCACCGCCATCGCGGGCACCGTGTTCGCGATGCACAAGCCGTCGGCACCCGGCCGCGAGTTGGGCCCGCCCGGCTGCGACCCCGCGGGCTCGATCGCCGCCTTCGCCACAGCGACAATCCCCGGCACACCCATCACCACCGGGCTCAGCTTGATGAACAGCCTCGCACGCTTCACCGCCGCGCGCAGCTCCTTCACCAGTTCCGCGAGCATCACGCAGTCGCTCCCGAACTCCGTGCCATGGTGCACGTTCGGGCAACTCACGTTGATCTCGACCGCCTGGAAGCCCGCACCGTCCATCGCCGCGGCGACCTTCACGTACCCATCGATGCTGAACTCGGAAACCGAGCCGATCACCGTCGTTGGCACGTCCTTCACCCGCGGCGCGTAGTCGCGCATGAACGCATCCAGACCCACGTTCGCGAGCCCGATCGCGTTGATCATCCCGTGGTCCGTCGGGATGATCCGCCACGTGGCGTTCCCGTCCCGCGGTGCCACCGTGATCGACTTGGTCACCAAGGCCCCCAGATGCGACATGTCCATCACGTCCGACATCTCGTCCAGCGTGCCAGCGGTCCCCGCGGCGAGGAGAACCGGGTTCTTTAGTTGCAGGCCGGCGAGGTTCGTGGCAAGGCTCAAGGGTGGCTCCATTCCCGAACGCCATCGTAACCCCATCCCCGGGGTGGAACCCATCCGACCCCAGAGCGTCCTACAAATCACCATGCGAACGCCCATCGCTCTGACGCTGCTCGCCCTCATCGCCTCCAACACCGCCGGCCAGGTGCTCGTCCAGCCCCCCGCGCAGCCGAGCGTCCCGAAGCCGGAGATCGTGATCAACGGGCAGCCGAAGGACGTGAAGTCCGCGCTGACCCCCGAGCAACAGAAGGAACTCGCCGACCTCAAGGCATGGTTTCTGAACTACCACACCGCACCCGATGCCGCCAAAGTCGGCAAGGCGCTGCAGGACCTCGCCCGACTCGGTGAGATGAACAACGGCAGCCGGGGCTGGCCCTCCGCCGCGATCATCGCCGCACTGCTCCGCACGCACCCGGATCAGACCGCCGAGTGGTGCACGCTCTTCGAGGTCGCGGCCGAGCCCTCCCGCTACTGGTTCTTCACCGGCGTCTGGTTCGCCGACACCGAACCCGCCAAGAAGGTCCTCGCGGACCTCGCCGCCCTTCCCGATGGCAACGCCCGCAAACTCTCCTACCCCTACCTCACGCAACCGGCGGGCAGCTTGCTCACCCGGCGGATCCGCGGCCCCCAGCAGATCGAGATGCTCGTCAACACCTACGCCATCACCGGTAACACCGAGTACCTCGCCAAACTCCTCGAAGGCCTCGGCGACCCCCCCACCGACGACCCGAAGATCACCGAGAAAGGCCGGGCCCGCCTCCAACGCATCATCCCCGCCGTTCAGGTCGAACTCGCTCGCGGCTGCCGGCGAGATCCCTCCATCAAGGACTTCTGCGCGGCCCAGGTCGCCCAGCAGCAGCAGCCCATCGCCGGCCGCATCGAGGAGATCCTCAAGATGGCCGAGGGAACCGAGCCCATCCCCGACGCTCCTCCCATCGCTGAGTGACCACCCGGGATACCCGCCGGGAAACGCCTTTCCACCCGTCCTCGTACAAGTCCGCCACGGGGCCCCACCCCGCGTGACCTACCCTTGACCCGTCCGCCCGCACCGGCGGATCAGCATGTTCACCATCGAAAGGCCGCTCATGCCCATCGCCAGAAATGCCGCACTCCTCGCACTCGCCGCGGCGATCAGCCTCGGCTCTCCGTCGCTCGCGCAGGACGCCGCCACCGCCCCCGTTACGGCGGTCTCGGGTCGGCCGCTCTCCGTGCCCACGCCCACCGAAGAGCTGGTTCCGAGCGTGAACCTCTACCGGCAGCACGTCTTCACCCTCGCCAACCCCTTCATGGAAGGCCGCGAGCCCAGCACCCTCGGCAACCGCACCGCCGCCAACTACCTGCAGTTCTACCTTGATCGCATGGGCCTCAAGCCCGCGTTCAAGGATGCCGGAACCGGCGAACCGAGCTGGCGCCAGCCCTTCGCCGTTCGCGGCAAGGACACGCGCACCATTGGATCCCAGGCCGTGCTCGCAGGCGCAACCGCGCTCGAGGCGGGCAAGGACTTCCAGACGATCGGCTACTCCGCCGACGGCACCGCCGAGGGCACCTTGGCCTTCGTCGGGTACTCCATCCGGCGCGGGCAGGACGGCTACAGCTCCTACCCCGAAGAGACCGACCTCACCGGCAAGATCGCGGTCGTGCTGCGGTTTGAACCGCTCAAGGAGGACGGCACCAGCAAGTGGGTCGACGAAGGCTGGTCGCCCCGCGCCTCGCTCGACACCAAGCTCCGCGCCGCGCAGACGCGCAAGGCCGCGGGCATCATTCTGGTCAATCCCCCCGGCGCGCAGGATGAGCGGATCAACGAACTCGGCGGCCTCGAGATGGGCACCGAGCCGCTGAAGATCCCCGTGGTGATGATGAGCATGGACGCGGCGGACAAGCTCGTCCGCGCCGCCGATACCGACGGTCGTTCGCTCCTGGATCTCCGCAAGCTGGCCGACGAGAAGGGCGGCGTGATCGACCTCCCGAAGGCCACCGCCAAGGTCGAGGTCAAGATGGACCGCATCCCGCTGATGACCGACAACGTCGGCGCGATCCTCCCGGGCGTCGGGCCGCTCGCCGAGGAGTACATCGTCATCGGTGCCCACTACGACCACGTCGGCTACGGCAACTTCGGCTCCCTCTCGAACTCCGCAGGCGTGCTCCACCCCGGCGCGGACGACAACGCCTCCGGCACCTCGGCACTCCTCGTCAGCGCCCAGATGCTGACCGACGCATTCAAGAACGCCCCCGCAGATCAGCCCCGCCGCTCCATCCTCTTCCTCGCCTTCGGCGCGGAAGAGAGCGGCCTCGAGGGCTCGGCCTTCTACGCCGGTCACCCGATCGCCCCCGTCGAGAAGCACTACCTCATGCTCAACATGGACATGGTCGGCCGCCTCCGCGACGGCAAGCTCGAAGTCGGCGGCGTCGGGACTGCCGAAGGCATGGAGGAGTGGCTCGACCCCTACTGGGCGGCCCTCGACATGAAGGTCAAGAAAACCCAGGTCGGCCCGCCCAACTCCGACCACTACTCCTTCCACATGAAGAAGATCCCCAACATCTTCTTCTTCAGCGGTTTCCACCCCCAGTACCACCGCCCCGCTGATACCGCCGATCTCATCAACTGTGAGGGCGCTACCCAGATCGCCGACTGCTGCTCCCGCATCGCCATCGACGCCGCCCTCCGCCAATCCCCGCTCAACTTCCAGAACGGCCGCCGCCCCGGCCCCGTTACCCCCGCCGCAGACGACGAACAGGACGAGCAGTCCCAGCGGCCCAGCCGCGGCAACCTCAAGGTCCGCTTCGGCATCGCCCCGGGTGACTACAACGGCGAGACCAAGGGCGTGCTCATCGGCGAAGTCATGGAGAACCTCCCCGCGCAGAAGGCGGGAATGAAGGCCGGTGACCTGATGACCAAGTGGGCCGGCACCGAGATCGTCGACGTCGGATCCTGGATGAAAGAGATGGGCAAGAACAAGCCCGGTGACAAGGTCACCATCACCTACATCCGCGACGGCAAAGAGCAGACCGCCGAGGTCGAGCTCGTCGGCAGTTGATCACTTCGGATCGGTTGACAACGAATCCAGACCCGAGTTCGTACCCGGACTCGGGCCTTTTGCTTTCGGCTTCCGCTTCGCCGGCCTGGGCCCCTCCACCACCCGCACGAGGCGGTAGTTCCCCTTCTCCATCACGATCTCAAAGCCCTTGAACCGCATCCCGCGCGCCGAGGCCGAGTCGAGCTCGAACCGCTGCACCCGCCCGCCCACTGGCCGCAGGTAGATCCCCGGCGTGAACTCGCCCGCTGGCATCAGCAGGCAGAGCTGCTCGAACTCGTCCCACTCGCGCACGAGCTGCTCGAAGATCTCGCCGGGATCGATCCCCTTCGCGATCGCGTCCTGCTTCGCACGCTCGCTCAGCACCTGCTCCACGAACAACTGCTTCTCGTCGGCCACGAGCGTGTTGTACGTGTGCACCATCACGTGCAGCCCCGACTTCGCCACCAGAAGCGGCGTGCCGTCCGGGTTTTCCCTGCGAATCGAAGCGCCGTTCATCTGCCGCGGATCGGTGTGCCCAAGGTCCCGCGCAACCGGCGTCTGGCTCTCCGCGCCCGGCAAACCCGCGAGGAACGGGTCGTACTTCACGAGTCGCGTCTCGCACCCCGCGCAGGTCACGATCAACCCCGCGAGGGCAGCAATCCGCAGATTCGTTCTCCCGGCACGCCGCATCGACACGCCTCCCGTGCTCACACCAGCGCCGCCCGCCACGCCTCGCCCTTCTCCACACGCCGCGCGGTCGAATCCCCTCGCCGCCAGCAATCGTGCACGTCAAACTCCGCCCGTTGCCCGGGGAAGTCGGTCCGATCGTGGCACCCGCGGCTTTCCTCGCGCCACATCGCGCTCCGCGCCACCAGCGCCCCGACGAACAGGAGATTCTGCGTCTCCCACCCCTGCGGTTCGTCGAAAATCTTGTCCAGTGTGTACCGCGCCCAGAAGTCCAGCATCTCGATCACGCCCGAGAGCTTCGCCCCCGTCCGCTCGATGCCGACGTTCTTCCACATCGCGCTCCGCAGGCTCGACCGAACGTCCGAAAGATCCAGCTCCCCCCGGTCACTCGGCCGGATGTCGCTGATGATCGACACGTTCCCCGCGCGCCCACCGCTCCACTGCGGCCGCGTCATCCCCGGCGGCGCCGCCAGCATCTCGGCCGAGGCCACCGCCGCCGCGTGCCCGAACACGAGCCCTTCCAGCAGCGAGTTGCTCGCGAGCCGGTTCGCGCCGTGCAACCCGGTGCACGCCACCTCTCCCGCGGCGTACAACCCGGGAACATCGGTACGCCCGTCCATGTCGGTCCGCACGCCGCCCACCGTGTAGTGCGCCGCCGGATGCACCGGTATCAGGTCCTCCGCCGGGTTCAGATCAAACCGCTTCAGCAGCGACGCGATCTCCGGGAACTTCTCGCCGAAGTCGCCGATGTGCCGACAGTCCAGCCACACGTGCTGACCGCCCTGCTTCGCGATCTGCCGGATGATCGCGCGGCTCACGAT
>JBIKMF010000186.1:0-7756 GCA_044359425.1 Phycisphaerales bacterium | reverse complement strand
CACCGTCCCCGCGGCATTCGTCACCGTCAACAACACAGCAAGCCCAAGAGCCCCCTCAACGCCCCGCCCCCACTCGTACCGCGCCAGCACCGGCCGCAGCAGCCGTCCCACTCCAATCGCCGACAGCATGTACACAACCGCCGGCCACCCCGACCGCGCCCAGTGCGACAGCACACCCACAAACCCCTCACGCGGGTCCGCCGTCCCCCACCGCCCCGCCATCACCACAGCCACAGCCACCACGAAAACCGCCGCGATGAACGCGAGCGGTGCGTAGCGGTGGTGTCCGGGCGGATGATCGGAAACGGTGCGATTCATGGCGGTGCAGACCGTAGGATACGGCATGGCGACCGCCGGCGATGCGACCAACTCCAGCGACCCCGACACGATCCACATCGTCGAGCCCCTCTGCGCGGTCTTCCGACGGGCACTCAAGGCCGAAGGCCTGAAGTACACCCCCGAGCGAGCCCGCATCCTCGACACGATCCTCGGCTACGAAGGCCTCTTCGAAGCCGACCGCCTCGTGAACGACCTCCAGGGCGAAGGCGGCCGCGTGAGCAAGGCCACCGTCTACCGCACCGTCAAACTCCTCGAAGACGCCGGCGTCATCCACCGCGTCCCCCTCGCACAGGAACAGGCCGTCTACCAGCTCGCCTACGGAGCCTCCAAAGACCTCGTGATCCGCCTCGACAACAACCAAGTCATCCCCGTCACCGCCCACCAACTCACCGCACTCCGCGACACCATCTGCCGCGAACTCGGCCTCAAAGCCACCAGCCACCAACTCATCATCTTCGCGACGGCCTAAACGCTGCTCGGATCGAGCGCACATGCGCCAGGACTCCGCTATCCGTCGCCCGAGGCGGGCAACCGCTAGCAGCCGGCGTCCCATTGCTCGAAGAAATCGATCACATCATCGCTGTCGACACCAGAATCGCCATTAAAATCCGCTCCAACGGAGCCAGCATCCCAAAACCCGAAGAACACAACCACGTCGTCGCTGTCCACGCCGCCATCCCGATTCATGTCGGCGGGACAAAGAACAAGCTTGACGTGTTGCCCGTTCGGAATCGCATTGAGGTTGATCCAGCCAACGTTCTCACCCCATGCGTATCCGCGAAGCCGGCCAGCGGCGACGTCTACGCGAGCCGCATTCGACGGGGAAGCCATCGCTCCGCCCGAAAAGTTGATCCAGCCGGCGTTTTCAGACCACGCAAATCCTGTCAAGGCCCCCGTGAGGGAGTTTACGTTGACGCCAGAGTTCTGACCTGTCGTGTTCGCATACGGCCCGCCGCGTCCCAGGTTGATCCAACCAACGTTCTCGGCCCAGATGAACCCCTCCGCATATCCCGCCGCAAGTTCAACCCGAACCCCGAGCGCACCCGCCGGTGTGCCCGCACTGAACCAGTTCATGTAACCACAGTTTTCGCTCCATGACATCTTGGATGCAGGATCCACATTGGACTGGGCTGCGGCCACGGAAATGTGCCCCACCATGCCGCATGCGATACCGATGATGACTTGAGCTTTCATTGCGTGTGTCCCGAGCGAACGGATGTCGTTCCCGAAGAGCCCCACGGTGGACCCGTGAAGTGCTCGTCAATAGCTGAAGTTCGCGTTCGCATCCGCGGAACCAAGCGTGCTGGCCGCCGACGATCCAGTGACTGCCGCCGCGACGACTCCGGTGCGATCGACAATAGGGCCATAGTAGTTGTTCGCCACAATATCCCAGTTGATGGTGTTGCCGGAGCAGGTATTCCGAACGATGATGTTTCCAGCCGCATCCACGTCCACGCCCCGGTCCGCCCCGGTGCAACTGTTGCCCTCGATCCGATTGTCCGTTGACGTGACGTGAATGTTTGCACCATCGCCGCCGTTCCCATTCACGGAACACGCGTTGTTGATCACGTGACACTCCCCGCCGACTCTGATGCCGACAAGTCGATTTCCAGTTGCTGTGCAACCCGTGATCGAACTGCCGGACGTCGCGGAGATCCCGTTGCCCGAGTTCAAGCGGGCGGTACAACTTACGAGCGTGCATCCAAAGGAAACCGTGATCCCGTGGCCGGTGTTGTCGCTCACCGAGCATCCGACGATCGAACTATCCGAGATCGCCGCAATCCCCGCCCCCGTGTTATCGTTCGATGAGCAGTTCAGAATCGCCGATCCGTCCGCACTGATCCCATCCCCCGTGTTCCCCGTGGAACTGCATGCCGAGATGCTGCAGCGGTTGCCCGCCGCGATGCCCGTCGCGCCGTTCCCGGTCGCCGCACAGCCAGCAACGACAGACCCCTCCAGCAGTCTGATCCCGATACCGTTGTTCCCGGTCGCCACACAGTTCGACACCCGGCTCGTCGTTCCGATGGAGATGCCCACACCCAGATTCCCACTCGCACGGATGTTCTCAATCGTGCTGTTGCTAGCGCCCGACGTGGCGAGGTCGATCCCATCAGCGCCCCAACCCCGAATCGAGCCGTCGCGGACAGTGATGTTCACCTGCCCGCTGGCCGTCACGCTCACCCCATCAAATGCCCCCATGCCCGCGACGCCCACGAGATCAAACCCGTTGAGATCCAGCGTGACTCCGCTCGCCGCGATCTCTATGCCGTGCTTGCCAGCGACACCCGTCATGTTTCCGGTAAGGTAGTACGAGCCCCGCTGGGTGATCTTGAACTGGCTGTCCGCATCGCCAGGAGTATTCGTCGCGTTGATCGCGATCCGGGGCTCGACCTCGATCAGAGTTTTGCCGGTGCTCACTATTGGTCCGGCCGGCGGATCCAACGGCCCCGCATAGAGGACACCACACGCAACAAGCAAGCCCAACGCCGACAGCATCAGTCCGGTGTTCTTTCTCGCCACTCCGCTGTTCATCTTGCGTGTCATACAAGGCCTCCTTGTTGCGACTGCCCCTCTCCTTCCGATGACGCACTCGATGGGTGGACGAGCGTTCTTCGGTACCTGTCGACATGGCAAAGGTTCGCAATCGAACAGGATGCCCTCGTATCCCCGAGTACAGGAAGGAGCTTAGTACATATTGTAACCAGAGGCACACCACAATTGCAAGCACAAACCATAGGGCCGCGGAATCTTGCTCTGTGTCGATCGCTCCGAGCGAGAATCGACATCTCTTACCGCCCTCCTGCCGCGTCTTTCGCTCGAACGACACCTTGGACTGCTCTCTCGCTCAGACGTTGCAGCTCCGGTGCGAGAAGCCTCTCAGCGATCGACGGATCCGCCGCTCGTCTAGTTGCCCTCGCCCGCATTTCGAACGCCGCGACGGACGAGCTCGCACCGCGCACGCCCCGTCGCGTGTACCACGCGTGCTTCCCGCCTCGCCAACGCTGACTCAATGACGTCTCTCACTCCACCCGAACACTCGATGTGGTACGCTGCAACACGGACCTTCCCCCCACGGGGCCTCGAAAGGAACGCCATGACCACCACCCGCACGCTCCTCACCCTCACCGGCTCAATCGCGACATCGCTCGCCGCCTTCGCCCAGACCACCACGCCCGCCGACAAATCCGCCCCCGCCCCCGCGCAGCAGCCGGAGGAAGCCAAAGTGAAGGCCACGACACCCGAGGTCCACGACGGCACGCAGAAGCGCCACGAGCAGTTCAACGAGATCTCGAAGGAAGGCAAGGCCAAGCTCGTCTTCGTCGGCGACTCGATCACGCAAGCGTGGGACGGCCCGGGCAGTGAAGTCTGGAAGACCCGCTACGCCAACCGCAACGCCGCCAACTTCGGCATCAGCGGCGACCGCACCGAGCACGTGCTCTGGCGCCTCGACAACGGCAACTTCGACGGCCTCACGCCCGACCTCGTCGTCATCATGATCGGCACCAACAACACCGGCCACCGCGAAGACAAACCCGAGGACACCGCCGCGGGCATCAAGGCGATCATCGGCCGCATCACCAAGAAGTGCCCCAACACCAAGATCCTCCTCCTGGGCATCTTCCCCCGCGGCGAGACCGCCGACCACCCCCACCGCAAGCTCAACATCGCGATCAACGAGATCATCAAGGGCTACGCCGACAACACCCAGGTCTTCTACAAGGACATCAGCAAAGCCCTCATGAACGACAAGGGCGAACTCACCAAAGAGATCATGCCCGACTACCTCCACCTCACCCCCGAAGGCTACAAGCGCTGGGCCGACGCCATCGAACCCGACATCACCAAGCTCCTCGGCGAAACAAAGGACACGCCGTAACTTTGGCTTTCAAGCCAAAGCGTTCTCGCACGCCTCCGGCGTGCGGTTGGACTCCCGACTCCACAACGCCGCGCCGAAACAAACAACGCACCACCCTCTTCACTTCGGCCTCCAGCCTATGGCCCATGGCCTTCTTCCGCCCGCTTCGGGCGCACGCCCGTTGCCGGTGGCGCGGCGAGGCTCCGCGAGCAAGCCACCGGATAGCCCCCTAGATCCCCTCCGCCCGGCTGAGGGCGGACGCGATCAACATCACATGACGCGGTCACCGCGAGCCCTCCTCCCGCTGGCGTCGCGGTCTGCGTTTCGACGCTCTCCGAAATGCGCGAACATCAGCCAACGTGTCGGCAGCTCGCTCTGACGACGCTGGCACACGAATCAACCTCTTCAACACCAACTGCGTGTCTCTGGTTAACTCGCCTCTCGTTCGCTGGGCGAGATGAGTGAGACCGATCATGGCGCAGTCTCGCTGTGCATCGTCACCTACCAATAGAATTCCCAGCAGGAGCGACTCCGCAAAGACGACATCCTCCTCGAACCATCCAATCGAACAGATCGCAGGAAGAGCAGTCGCTCGGTCCGGCCCCAGGCAGTCAACCAACGCCTGGGTACGCCCCTTCCATGTCAATGCGTGGTAACTGAGTTCTTCCATCGCGGTCACCTCGGCCCCCCACACGCCCCCGCCCAGCAGCTCGTTCCACCACGGGCGTTACGGCCCACCACCCCCTCGCCACCCGCGAGGATCCTGTGCTACGCCTCGACTTCGAGGTTATGCACAGTGGCCACGCGCCACCACCGCGCCATCGCCTCACCCACACCGGGCCTCGCTGTACGCCGGGTGCGCATGCGTGCCGACCAACGGTGCCGCGGCCCGACAAACCTCGCCGCGCCTCTCCGGCCTCCGCCCTATGGCCTATGGCCTAAGCCCTATGGCCTCTCCCTCATAGACCAAACTGGCTCTTCGAAACAGCCTTCCCATCCTGGAACGTCACCGAGATCTCTTTGCCGTTCTTCTTCCACACAAACGTCAACTGGCTGCTCGCCGTGCTCCCGCTCGCCACGCCGCCGCTGCCGATGTTCACCCCCGTCACCTGCTGCTTCTCCCCGGGCCCCAGAATCCCCTCCACCTCCTGCAGCGTCATCCCCTCCTTCGAGTCTGTCCGGATCGAGTCGTAGTTCGCGCTCGTTACCTTGTCCTTGCACCCCGCCAACGCCAGAAGCGCGACCGCGGCAAACATGACCAGTCCAGTCTTCGTGCGTCCCATGTTCCGGCTCCCTTGGCAGTATCCCCTCCACCAACTCCCAGTCTAACACCAAACCCCCTACTCCGCTCGCCGCCGCTTGAACTCGTACGCCCCCTTCACCGACCCCCAAACCTGCTTCCCCGACGCGTCAAATCCACGGTCCCACGTCGTCAGCCCCTCCGGGTTCACCTTCACCATGCTCGACGCGTACACCGCCCCCTGCCGATCGCTCCCGCACGACGCCCCCAGCGTGCTCCCCGCGAACGTCCCGTCCGCCGCCATCACCAGCCACACCTCGCACCCGTCCCGCCGCGACAACTCCGCCGGCGTCAGCTTGTCCAGCTTCGACGGATCCGCCGCCGCCCCCGCGTACACAAGCGGGTCCCCCGGCAGCATCCACACCTCCGACACAAAAACCCGCTTCTCCGCCCCGTCCCCGCTCCGGTATGTGCTCGACGTCAGGTGATACACCCGCTGCCGATAGGGCTTGTCCAGCGCCGTCGCCGTCGCCTGCTCCACGTACAACCACACGCCCCCATCGCCCTTCCCCTCCCAGATCCGCTTCATCTCCAGCCGAATGTCGTAAAAGTCGTGATCCGCAACCGCCTGCGCCTCGCTGCTGAACGACCCCTCCATCAGCGACACCAGCTTCGCCATCCCCGGGTCCGGCTCC
Source organism: Phycisphaerales bacterium (assembly GCA_044359425.1). Lineage (GTDB taxonomy): Bacteria > Planctomycetota > Phycisphaerae > Phycisphaerales > UBA1924 > JBEIUO01. The sequence goes on along the minus strand of JBIKMF010000186.1, from coordinate 1,626 downwards.
ATCAACGACTTCTGGGTGGCAACAAACATCAACGCGGCAGCAGCAGTCAGCATGGGTTTCTCCGAGATACCGTTCCCCAGAGGATATCAGCCCCCCGCGGGCAGAACAGGCCCCGCCATGCAGCACCCCTCGCCCTCCAACCTCCCCTCACTCACCATCACGCAGGGCGCATGCCGCGCACTCTTCGCCTTCGACATCGGACACGCCATCGATCTCGACGCGACGCAGAAGCGATCCCAGCGCCTCACGGCCACCCTCGTCCAGCGCGAAGCGATCCGGCCCTCTGGCTCCTCCCGCCGCCTCCCCCTCGACTTCGCACAGCAACCACCGCTCCGCATCACACGCTCCGCGCGCGCCATGCAGATCGGCGAGTGGTGCACCACTCCCTCCGTCGAGGCCGCGGTCTACGACTTCGGCGCGGTCTCCATGACCTACACCATCCCGCTCTCCGGCCGCTTCGAGCACCTCGTCCGACTCGGCGACATGCTCTACGACAACGCCACGCTCCGCGACGACGCCCGCCGCCGCGCCGCGGACCTCCTCGCCGTGCTCGACGACGCCATCACCAACCCCAGACTCTCCGCCTGCATCGAGGACTACCTCATCTACGAGATCGAGAAGTTCGAGATCACCGACGGCACGCTCCAGCAGTGGATGGACCGCTCCCGCGCGATCCTCGCGGGGGTTCTCCGCTCCGAGTCCGGCCCCCTGTCCATGCAGGAATCCGACGACGCCCTCGCCCGCTGCCTCAGCTACTCACCCTCAGACGCCGCGCTCGTCGATTGGAACTCCGCCGTCATCATCGACGAACGCGCCTCCGAGAGCAGCGGCATCCTCGAGTTCGCCAACGTTGAACTCCTCGAGATGCGCCACCTCGACAACCTCCTCGACGCCTCGCTCGACCGTGCGTACCGCGCCGCCGAACGCCGCTCGCGCTTCGCGTGGCTCGATGCCCGCCGCGCCGGCGCCGACATGCACGACATCTCCCGCCTCCAGATCGAGCACGCCGCGCTCTTCGAAGGAGTGAACAACTCCCTCAAGCTCGTCGGCGACCAGCACCTCGCGCGCCTCTACCACGCCGCCGCCGCTCGCTTCCACCTTCCCGAGTGGGACGCCAGCATCCTCCGCAAGCTCGGCACCATCGAGAGCATCTACTCCAAGCTCAGCGACCGCGCCGCCGGCCGGCGCGCCGAAGCCCTCGAGATCATCATCATCGTCCTCATCCTCTTCGAGATCGTCATGGGCCTCATGCGGGTTTGGTGAGAATCGTCGGGCTCTCCCGTAGCGCAGTCTTCGGCGTGCCAAACAACTCCGCCATCGCGTTCTGCCTGTACTCGAAGATCTTCAGCAGCCTCGACCGCACGAACAACGCGTCCACGATCGCGCCCCCCGGCACCCGGTAGCGCACCGAGTCGGTACACCACGTTCCCCCGTCCCGCTTCTCAAACGTGTGCAGGTGGACCCACTCGAGGTAAGGCCCCTTGATCTGCTCGTCCACAAACGCCGTGCTCGGCTCCCACCGCGCGATCCGCGTCCGCCAACGCATCGGCAGCCCGTGCAGCCGGATCCGATAATCAATCAACGCCCCCTCACGCATCGCGATCGGTCGCGGCGTCAGTATCTCAA
>JBIKMF010000185.1:0-7830 GCA_044359425.1 Phycisphaerales bacterium | reverse complement strand
GTCAGCCCCCGTCCAGGCCTACTCCCTCGGCGGCGGCACGGCCAACGATCTGACAGTGTCCGACGGCGTGCTGTACATCGCGTGGAACGGCGATCTGCGGCTGCACGACGTCACGAATCCAACGTCCCCCGGTTGGTTGTCCACAACTCCGCTCGGCGGTGCGAGATTCGTGGGTGTGAGGAACCAGCGAGCTCTGGTGGCGACTCAGACAAGCCCGTTCACCGGAGAACTGGTCACGGTGAACTGCACCAACTCATCGGGGCCCACGGTCGTCAACACCATCCTGCTCTTCCGCCCGCCGGTTGCCATGACAACCCGACCCGGCTTGCTCGTGCTCGCAGTGGAAGAAACCCTGTTCGATAAGTCCTTGCACATCTTCGATATCTCCGCCCCAGCAAGCCCGACACTGCAATCGACCCGTTCTGTCACGGACGGTTCTCTCGGCATGACCCTGGACTTCGGTCAGTCGCAGGGCGTCAACATGCTGTACTGCCGCGGCGAGTTGGGGAGCCTTGTCGCGTACAACCTGGCGAACCCCGCGAATCCGACCTTGGTCCCCACACCGCCGATGACGCGGACGGCGTCCATCTCAGCCAACCCGGCGGGCGGGGTCTTTGTGGCCGGATATGGGCAGATGCGTGGGTTGACGAGCGACGCGACTGCGGGGCTCACGCTCGCGGGCTTGACGTCGGTGGGTCCGGTTGGCTCGGTGGCGACCCTCCGGAGTGGAGATCATGTGGTCAGCGTCGCAGACTACGAGTTCGTGGTGTACGACACGACGAACCCGTCGGCACCGGCGAGGGTCGGCGACCCGGTCGTCGATTTCAACGGCCCTATCTGGGGCGCCGCGATCGACGGTGAATCGCTCTTCGTGATAGAGGGGTCGCGGTTTCGGCAGTACGACCTGAGCAATCCCGCGGCCCCCGTGCTTGTGGGCGAAGATGAGCTGCGGAACTTTGGCTACGACCTCGACGTGGAGGGGACGCTCGCGTGCGTCACGACGTACGACACGCTCGATGTGTACCGCGTGGGCGATCCGTCGTCGATCAGCAGGCGGAGTCGCGTGCAACTGACGGATGATCCCGATGCCGTCATTCTTCGGGAACAGACCGCAATCGTGCAGACCGAATCCGGAATCCTCTTCTTCGATCTCGCCGATCCGAACGTGCCGGTGCAGGTGGGCAGTTGGCCCCCGCCCGCGGGTGGGATTCGCGACATGGTTCTTCGGGATGACCTTCTGTTCGTCTCGTGCTCGACCGGCCGAATCGACGCGGTCGACATCACAAACCCCGCGAACCCGCAGAGCCGCGGTGCGCTGGATCCCGGTGTAATGGGCTATCTCTCGCTCGTGGACTCCCTGGTCGTCGTGTCGCGGCCTGGACTCTACGACGCACAGATCATCGACTGGGCGGACCCTGACTCTCCGGTGCTGCTGCCGCAGATTCTGCGGACCGCGGACACGATTGTGCCGGGGTGTGGCGTGGGGCTCGACGGCGCGCTGTTCGCGATGACCGCGATGAACGGCGTGGAGGTGTATGACTTGCCCGGACATCCGCGCGTGGTGCGTCAGCCGGAGCAGACCGCGGCGTGCGCGAACTCGACACAGGTTCAGTTCACCGTGGAGGTAGCAGAGCCGGCGGGGACGACGTACAGGTGGCGTAGGAACGGGACGCCCATGGTCTCCGGCGCAACGGGCTGGGGCTCGACCGTGCTCGGTGCTTTCACCGCAACACTAACGCTCTCAAATCCGCGCATTCAGGACCTCGCGGCGTACGACTGCGTGATCACGAACGGGTGCGGCACGGCGACGACGCAGGTGGCGGCCCTGGTGCCAGGCGTGTTGCCAAACGAAGTGATCCCGCCGGCGGATGTGTTCGTGTGCCCGCGCGGAGAAACGACGCTGAGCGTGGGTTGGTTGGGCTCCAACCCGGCCACCTTCCAGTGGCAGGCCGAGTTCCCCGCGGGTTCGGGCACATGGACCAACCTGAGCGACGGAGATCTCGCGCGCACGTTCATCGAGGGTGCCCAGACGCGATTCCTCACGGTCGGAGCCCGCGCGGGGCTGACCATGAACGCGTTCGTCGAAACCGACTACCGCTGCATCATCACCAACACGTGCGGTACAACGACGTCAAGCTCGGGCTCCATCACACTGTGCATCGGTGACTACGACTGCTCGGCCGGCGTCGACGGCGACGATGTCATCGCCTTCTTCGCCGACTGGGACGCGGGCCTGAGCGCCGCAGACGTCGATGGCAGCGGCGGCGTAGACGGCGACGACGTGATCGCGTTCTTCGGGGCGTGGGATGGCGGGTGCTGAGTGCGGGGCGCGGTGGCGCGAGTAGAACACACCGGGACTGTGCACGACCTTCGGCGCGATGGCGAACGCGCGGTGTTACACCGGCGGGCCAAAGGGGAACGGGATCGGCGTGGGGTCCTCATCGCCGAAGCCACCGCCGCGGATGAAGCGGATCGTGCCGATGTCGATCGTCCGGTGGATCCCGGGCACAGGCTCGCGCGGCGTGGGCTCCGTGTCCCAGAGGACCTCGCTGCGGAAGATGACGCGGCCATCCTCGAGGACTTCGCAGAAGATGTCCGGCTCCAGCTCGCCGAAGGCCTCGCCCACAGGCCCCTTGAGGCCGGAGCGGAAGCGCTCGGGGGAGATCACGGCCCTCGCGGTTCCGGTGGCGTCGAGCGCGGACTCCCCGAGGAAGTCGTCGGCGACGGCGTCGGCGTCGTAGAAGCGAACCCGCAGATTGGGCTCCGCGAGCGGGGTGCCGTTCTCTTCGTGCACGAAGCGGGCACAGAGGATGATCAGGTCGGTGGACATGATGCGCCTCCTTTGGAGGATCATAGGACTGACCGGCCCTGCGGGGCGTGCCGATCGCTCCGGCGAAAACGACCGACCTGGCAGGTCAGAACTGCTCGCGGTTACGGGCGTGCTCGATCGCGGCGGCCAGAGTCTTCAGGATGCGGACCGTCGCAGCGATGTAGCGCACCATCATGATGATCGCGACCACGAGCACCGCAATACCCGGCAGCGTGATCAGCAGGTACATGACGCCCGCGACGGCGGTGGAGAGGAGGCCGATCCCTTCGATGCCGATGATGGCGGCGTAGAAGACGAGCATGATGACGCCAACCTTGTGCAGCGCGCGGGCGTGCCCGGTGAGGACGGCGTCGTCGGCGCGGGTGCCGAGGTTGGCGACGACCATCGCGACCGCGAGCATGGAGCCGTAGGCCGAGAGGGCGAGCACCTCGGCCCCGAGTTCGGCGGCGGGTCCGGTGACGAAGAACAGCAGGAGTGTCGCGGCGGTTTGCGAGCAGCCGTCGGTGATGGCCCAGGCGCGGGCGCGATGTGTGAGCTTCGTGAAGACGTGATCGAGCTCGCGGGCGGGATCGGGTGATGCGAGGAGCCAGACGCCGTACACGCCGGCGAGCGTGAGGATGAGCTCGACGATCGACATGCCCCGGTTGAAGGCGTTGTTGGAGATGAGTTCCTGGGCGGGGCCCGCGGCGATGAGCGCGATGACGGCGGCGATCTGGAGGATGACGCCGCGCCGGAGAGTCTGGAGGTAGTCAAGCGAACTGTCGCGGAGGTGGACCGCGCGGCGTGATGCGCTGAGGGGAGTGCCGCACTCGGGGCAGACTCCGTTGGGCGCGAGCTTGTCGATGGGGTAGCCGCAGGAGATGCAGGTGGCATCGGGAGCTGGGGCCGGTGTCGTTGGGGGAGTGAATGATGCGTCGGTCATCGGGTGTTGAGCTTCTGGGCTTCGCGGGCGGCTTCGCCGAGAAGGTCCTGGAGTCTTGCGAACGCGAAGATCCGGACGACGGGGTGAGCGACACAGAGCAGCAGGAACGTGGCGATCATGAGCAACCAGAGGCCACCGAGTTCGGCGACGATCATTGGAGAGGATGAGGCGACGATGAGCGTACCGACCATCGCGGTGGGGATGGTGCCCAGGGCGATGGCCGCGAGCGCGGAGCCGGCTTTGCGTGCGCCGCCCATGAACGCGATGAACATCTCGACGCGTGGGATCACGGAACCGCAGATGCAGAGCATGATTCCCACGGGGATCCAGGGCCAGTAGGTGGTCCGACCGTTGGCGAGGAACATGCTGAACGCAAAGAGGAACGCAGCGCCCTCGATGGCGACGCAGACGCGCGTGACCTTTCGCCAGAAGCACCAGCGGCGGTTGAAGTCCAGGGGCGAGCGGTGCATGGTGAGCAGTGCGCCGCCGCAGGAGCCGGCGAGGCCGAGGAGGGTGAGGGCGGGCAGGAGCAGCTTGTCGATGGTGGAGCCCGCGAGCGTGGGGTTGGCGGCGTCGACGATGATCCCGATGAGGGCCCAGAACGAGCAGGCGCGGAGCCAGATGCCCAACTGCCATGCGCGGAGCGCGGGGATGGGGAGCTCGGCGAGGCCGGAGCTGCTGATGGAGCGGACGACGGGTGCGCCGCATTCGGGGCAGCGATCGGTGATCTCGGCGTACTCGAGGGAGTAGCCGCAGCCGATGCAGGTGTGCGAGTGGCGCCGGGCGATCATGGGCTCGCTCCCTTGCTGGCGGCGAGGGCGGCGCGGAGGTTTTGCTGGAGACCGACCCACGCCCAGGCCCGGGCGGGGAGGTGAACCATGCCGAGGAGGTAGAAGACGAGGAGCATCAACCACTCCATGCCGTTGAAGAAGCCGGCGAAGCTGGTCTTGGCGAGCACGATGATGGAGCCGATGTAGAGCAGGAGTGCCGCGGCGGAGAGCCAGCACCAGCGGAGCGCGACGGCGATGCCCTCGGGTTGGCAGAGTTTGGCGAGGGGCGAGGACGCGATGGCGACGGCGATGCTGGTGAGGTAGACGATGATTGCCGCGGCGAGCCAGCCGAGCTCGAAGCGGGTGGTGTCACGGATGAACTCTGCGAGGGCGAGCAGCGGGACGATGAGTGATTCGAGGGTGAGAAGGACGCGGCAGGCGGAGAGCGTGCGTGGGCGGTCTGCGGCGAGGTGGAGGCGTTCGCCGGAGGCGAGCAGAATCCAGCCACCGAGGGTGGCGGGCGCGGCGAGGACGAGGAGCGCGAGGAACCAGAGGAGGCCCTGCGGATCTCGGATGGTGGATTCGCGGCGGTCGCCGAGGCCGGCTTCGAGGAGGATTGCGATGAAGAAGAGGAGGGAGAGTGCGCGGATGCGGACGCCGTGGAGCCAGCGTTGCAGGATGCTCGCGGGTTGAGAGGCGAGGGTGGGCGGGGTGCGGGAGAGTGCGACGGGCGTGGCGCATTCGGGGCAGGTGCCGGCGTTCTCGAGGTTCTCGAGGTCGTACCCGCACGAAATGCATACATCACGCGGCGTTGACAACGTTGATCCTTGGTGGGGTGTGAGAAACCCCTCGATTCCCGTTGGATTCTAGGACGTGAGGCGAATCCTTCTTCCGTTCTGGCCGATGCTTCTGTACTGTAAGGACCTCTGTGGAGTTCGAGGAGTCGGCGGATGATCAATCGCTGCGCGTTGCTGGTTGCCTGTGTGGGTGGTGTTGCCGCTGCGCAGAATGTTCCTCCGGGGTTTGTTGATTCACTTGTTCGGGGTGGATGGGACCAGGCGGTCGGGGTGGTGTTTGCGGAGGATGGGCGGGCGTTTGTGTGGGAGAAGGGCGGGCGGGTGTGGATGATCCACGAGGGGGAGACGCACGATCATCCGGTGATTGACATCAGCGAGGAAGTGCGGAACTGGCGCGATTTCGGTTTGCTCGGGCTGGCGCTGGATCCGGACTTTGTGAGCAACGGGCGGGTCTATCTCTCGTACATCGTGGACTACCACCATCTCGCGTATTTCGGGACGCCGCAGTACAACGACGCGGCGAACGATTTTGTGCGGGACTCGATCGGGCGGGTGACGCGGTACACGCTGGATGCGACGGACGACTACCACACGGTTGTGGCGGGGAGTCGCGCGGTGTTGATCGGGGAGACGGCGGGGACGGGTGTTCCGATCACGCATCAGTCGCACTCGCTCGGGTCGATGGTGTTTGGCGAGGACGGGACGCTGCTGCTCGCGACGGGTGACGGCGCGAGTTATGAGGATGTTGACATGGGTGGACCCCGGACGGGGAGCAGCAACACCGCGCTCGCCGACGGGATCCTCGCGGGTTTCGAGGATGTCGGCGCGTTGCGGGCCCAGATGGTGGAGTCGCACAGCGGGAAGATCCTGCGGATCGATCCGGAGACGGGCGATGGGTTGCCGAGCAACCCGTTTTATGATGCGGCGCATCCGCGAGATCCGCGGTCGCGGGTGTGGGCGTTGGGGAATCGCAACCCGTTTCGGATGACCATCCGGCCTGGAACTGGGGCCTCGAGCCCGGGCGTTGGCGATCCCGGCACGCTGTACATCGGCGATGTGGGGTGGCTCACGTTCGAGGAGCTGAATGTGGCACCGGTGGGCGGGTTGAACTTCGGCTGGCCGCTGTTTGAGGGCCTTGTGCCGAACACGAACTTTCAGCTCGCGAGCACGGCGAATCTGCTCGCGCCGAACCCGCTCGCGGGTGGGGCGTGCGGCGCGTTTGTTCCGTTTCGGAACCTGATCGTTCAGGACGTGCTCGTGTCGCCTTCGTGGCCGAACCCGTGCAACGCTTCGTTGCAGCTCCCGGGTTCGCTGTTTCTGTTCGAGCACGCGCGCCCGGCGATTGAGTGGGGGCGTGGGATGCCGTTCCGGTGCGGTGGCTATGCGGGGAATCTGGCGGCGGCGATCAACGTTGGAGCGCCGGGGGCGCCGGTGGCGGGCACGGGGTTTGTTCCCGGTGGGACGTCGTCGACGGGTGGCGCGTGGTACACGGGCGCGGCGTTTCCCGGGGCATACGCGAATGGCTACTACCACGCGGACTTTGTGGGCGGGTGGATCCACCAGTTCGTGTTTGACTCGAACGACCAGGCGACAGAGGTGCGTGCGTTCGCGACGAATCTCGGTGCGATCGTGGATGTTGAGTACAACCCGTTCGACCAGTCGCTCTACTACCTCGCGTTCACGAACGAGGGTGATTCGGTGTTGCGCCGGATCAGCTACGGGCTGGATGCGCCACCGGTCGCGGTTGCGGCGCCGGAGGTGTCGTTTGGCGCGCTCCCGCTGACGGTGTCGTTCAGCAGCGCGGGTTCGAGTGATCCGGAGAACGGTGCGCTGACGTATCTGTGGGATTTCGGCGATGGGGCGACGTCGTCGCTGCCGAATCCAACGCACACGTTTACAGGCGGCGCGGGGCCGCGGCGGTTTGACGTCACGCTCTCTGTGACGGACGCGGTGGGCAATGTCGCGACGAGGCGGCTGCTGGTGAGCGGGAACAACACGCCTCCGCAGGTGAGCATCACGAGCCCGGTGGACGGGGCGAGCTTTCCCGATGGGACGTTCACAGTTCCGCTGCGGGCGAGCGTGATCGACGCGGAGCACGCGGGGGTAGACCTCTCCTGCCGTTGGCAGGCCCAGATTCGTCACAACACGCACTCGCACCCGGAGCCGACGATTGTGGAGTGTGCGCCGGACATCGTTCTCGATGGCGCGGGGCACTCGGGTGAGACGTTCCACTGGGAGTTCCGGTTGACGGTGACGGATGCGGCGGGGTTGTCGACGACGGCGACCGCCGCGATCTACCCCGAGGTCTTTGACTGCAACGGCAACGGTGTGCCGGATCTCGATGACATCGCGGGGGGTGCGAGTCAGGATTGCGACGGGGACGGAGTCCCGGATGAGTGCCAGATTCTTCTCGGTCTGAGCAGGGACTGCAACGCGAATCAACTCGCGGACGAGTGCGAGGCCGGGACTGTGCGGACGTTCAACTTCGGCGCGGACGCGGGGGCGTTTGCG
>JBIKMF010000184.1:0-7851 GCA_044359425.1 Phycisphaerales bacterium | reverse complement strand
GTGGCGAGTTCACGAGGGGACACGCGATGGTCCTCCGCCTCCTTGATCCCGCGCGCCAGCGTCGACGAAAGCCGCTCCATCACCACCAGCGGCGGATCATGCTCAACCAGAAACTCGATCAGCGAAAGGATGTTCGTGTGCCGCAGCGTGTTCATCGCGACCACCTCCCGCTCCACACGCTTGAGCACCCGATCAGAGCGTGGAATCTTGATCGCCACCGGCACGCCGCGCCGTTCATCCCGCGCCGCGTACACACGCCCCTGCGAGCCCTCCCCCAGCAAACGCTCGATCCGGTAACGGCCCGCGAGCAGCGACCCCGGTTCCCCACCGCGCACAGCAGGCGCGTCGCCATCAGCGACCGTTGACCCCAACGCCTCCCCGCTCCCCGCGTCGCCGTTGCTCATGCCTCACGCACCGTACGCGTCCTTCAGCGCGGCACGAAACGCCTCGCTCTCGTGCGTAACCCCCGCCGCCAGCTCGTAGTCCCGGGCAAACGCCGCGACCGCATCTACGAAGTCCGCCGTCACCTTCGCGTCCAGCCCTTCAGCAAAGTACCCCAGCGACGACAGCCTCGCCTTCACGCCGATCACCGTGTCGATCGGCTGCAGATTGCTCAACTGAAACGTCATCTCCCGCGCCCACTCGACGTCCGTTTCAACCTTGATCACCAGAAGCCCAGCCATCGGCGACACCCCAAACTCGATGAACCCCTCCGCGTCCGTCGTCCCCGCCGGCCCGTGCATGTTGTCGATCACCGTCGTGTACGGAGCCCCCGCGACCGGTCGATCCTGGTCGTCGAGAATCCGAAGCTTGAACTTCGACGGCACTCCCTTGCGCCGAAACGTGTGCTTCGACTCCGTGGCCGAGTCCTCATCACGAAGCGTCAACTCGGGGATCTCCACGATGTCACCCGGCACGAGCATCTCGTGGGTCTCACGCTTCTCCCGAAGCGGCGCGTTCGCGTCGTCGTTCCAGATCGTCAGCGGATAAAACCCGTACTTCGCACCGATGACCTCGATGCACTCGTTCGCGCCGACTTCGTGCCTGGTCACGGTGAACTCCCTCCGGTAGGTCCGCACGACCGGCACGCGCCCACAAGTAAGAACATCAAAGCCAACCGCCCCGATCCGCCGCGACCCCGGGCGCAAACCAGACCGACCCCGATTGTCCGAGCGAATCACACCCCTGTCAAGCCCAAGCCCGATGCCCCACCCCCGCGAGTTCGCCCCGACAGGAAACGCCCTCGCCATCCGTACCGCTTTCCCCGCAGGTATCGGGCCAGCCCCGCCCGTACCATGGAAGGGGAGGACTCTATGACCACGCCCAGTTCCAGTCTCGCGGCGATCGTCCTGATTCTGGCACTCACCACCCAGGCCGAAGGAACCGTCCGCCACGTCGCCATCACCGGAAGCGACGCCAACGCGGGGACCGCGCTCGCCCCACTCCGCACCCTCCAGCGCGCCGCCGACCTCTCCGTCGCTGGTGACACCGTCCTCGTCCACCCGGGCGACTACACCGGGTTCAACGTCTCCCGCAGCGGAACGCCCGGCGCTCCCATCTCCTTCATCGCCGACCCCGGCGTCGTCGTCAGCACCGCCGCCGCCCCCTTCCGAGGCAACCAGCGCGCCCGCATCAACATCGACATCGCCTCCTGGATCATCATCGACGGCTTCGAGGTCACCGGCAGCAACGATCAACGCGTCAGCCGCGCGGGCATCCGCGTGGTCACCGTTCCCGACGACCCACAGACAGACGTCACCATCCGCAACTGCCACGTGCACCACAACGGCGAATGGGGCATCTTCACCGGCCACGTCTCCCGCGTCACCATCGAAGACTGCATCATCCACCACACCTTCGACGAGCACGGCATCTACTTCTCCAACAGCGGCGACAACCACATCGCACGCCGCAACACCATCTACTCCAACTCCAGCCAGGGCATCCACGTCAACTCCGACTCGTCCCAAGGCGGCGACGGCGTCATGACCGGCATCCTCATCGAGCAGAACACCATCTACGACAACGCGACCGGCAGCGTCTACATCGACAGCTCCGGCGTGACCCGCACCAGCGTCGGCGGCGGCTCCGCCATCAACTTCGACGGCGTTCGCGACTCCGTGATCCGCAACAACGTCCTCTTCGGCAACCGCGCGAGCGGCATCTCCCTCTACCGCATCGACGGCCTCCTCCCAAGCTCCGGCAACGCCGTCGTCAACAACACCGTCATCAACGGCATCCCCGGCCAACCCACCGCCGGCCGCTGGTGCCTCAACATCCAGGACGGCTCCGCCTCCACCATCATCTTCAACAACATCCTCCTCAACCACCACGCCTCCCGCGGCAGCATCGACCTCTGCCCCTCCTGCACACCCGGCACCGTCAGCGACTTCAACATCGTCATGGACCGATTTACGCTCGACGGCGGCTCTACGGTCACGCTCACCCAGTGGCGCACCGCCACAGGCCTCGACGCCCACTCACGCGCACTGCCCCCATCCCAGTGGGCCCCGCTCTTCGTGAACCTCGCCGCGAACGACTACCGCCTCGGACCATCGAGCATCGCGGCAGACTTCGGCATCGCCTCACTCGCCGGAATCGCCGCGCCACCAGTTGACCGAGCGGGCACCGCCAGACCCTCGGGAGCAGGCTTCGACGCCGGCGCATACGAACGCGCCTGCCCCGCCGACGTCACCCACGACGGCGGAGTCGACGGCGACGACGTCGTCCTCTTCTTCGCATGGTTCGACTCCGCAGACCCCCGCGCAGACTTCGACGGCTCGCTCGGCGTCGACGGCGACGACGTCATCCTCTTCTTCGGATCATGGGACGCGGGCTGCTGAGCGGGAGCGTCGACCTCGCCCGACTCAACGATCATCAGCCTCACGCGGAACAGCACGTACAGAAGATGTAGCGAGACGACCCCTATCCGCGATCGGATGCCCAAACCCCACCCCGCTCCCCGATCCACCCCACCACAGTCTCTCTTCTTTCTTATTTGCTGCTCTGCTGCTTTGAGCTTTGCTGCTCTCCCCTCCCCCTCAGGTGCCACTGAAACCGCTTCGGTTTCAGTGCGCTCAACCATCGCCCCGCAACCGCTTCGATTGTCATCCGCCAGACCCACGCCCCACCTCACCATCGACTTCTTCCGCTCCACACTCTCCGCACCCCTCGCCAACATCACCCTCCTCTTCCCCCACCCCAACACCCCCGCCCGCGTCCGCATCACCGAACGCCACTTCGGCCCCAAGTGCAAAGAGCTACGGGTCCGACTACTCGCTTCGGGAGCGAAGCTGGCATCTGCCTGACGCAGGCGACGCGGAGTAAACGCCGCACGCAGATCCCGTCGACGAGGCACGGACGCGAGTTCGTGGCGCACACAGCTGAACACATCGACAACCGGCCGGAGCGAGGGCTATTCCGGGCAGTCGGCGGCGGCCATCAAGCGGCGAATCCACCGCATCTCCCTTGATTCGTCGGCGAATCGATCCCGCAATATCGCGAACGCCCTTCGGAGATTGGCGTGCCCGCGATCGCCATACTCGGCCCGAAGCTCCAGCCTCCCAAGCAGCCCGAAGTCGGCCGCCAGTTCCGGATCGTCCTTCTCCAGTAGCCTTTCGCGGATCGCGATCGCACGGCGCATGTAGGGCATCGCACCTTCGTAGTCGCCGATCGCATAGAGAATCTCCTGCATGCTCCTGCAACTCTCCGCGATGTTCGGCAGGTCCGGGGCAGCAGCCCGTTCTCTTATCGCAATCTCTCGCTCCGTGCTTGCTTTCGCATTCTCGAACTCACCCAAGATCCGTTGTACCCAAGCGAGGTGGGCGTATGTCACCGCCAAGCGTGGGTGAACCGGGCCGAGGTGCTTCTGTGTGATTGCGATCGAACGCTCGAGAAGCACCTTCGCTCCCTCATAGCGTTTCTGACTGTAGTGCTCCTGACTCCCCAGGACGTGAGCGAGCCCCTGATACCAGTCCGCAAAGCTCAGATCGTCCTCGGGCAGTTGCCTTCGAGCCAGCGCGATTGCTTGCTCCAGACTCGCTTGAGCGCCAGGGATGTCACGCTCTCGCCATTGAATCTGCGCGAGATCGTCGTACCTCTGCGCGAGACCCGGGTGATCCGGACCGAAGTGCTTCTGCTCAGTTTCGATGACCCGATGCATGCTGGCTCGCGCCGCCGCGAACTCTTCGAGAGCTTTGTCGGCCTCACCGCTGTACCGGTATTCATCGCCTTGGCATCGCTGGATCATCGCCAAGTTGGCATACCAGTTGGCAATGCTCGGCTGATCCGGCGCCTGTCGGCTGGACTGGATCGCGATGGCACGCTCGATGCTCTCCCTAGCACCGTGAAGATCGCCTTGGTCCTTCTGAATCATCGCAAGGTTGAAGTAGTTGAACGCCAAGAACGGGTGGTCCGGGGCGCGATGCTTCGAGTCGATTGCGATCGCCTTCTCCAGACTGGCCCGCGCCGCCGAAAGATCACCCTGGTCCTTCTGAATGGTCGCGAGGTTGGTCCACCTGTTTGCCAAGCTCGGGTCATCGGCGCCGAGGTACTGGCACTCGATCGCGATAGCATTCTCCATGCTGGCCCGCGCACCGGCGAGGTCACGCCGGCCCAACTGAATCGTGGCCAGGGCGGACCAACTGTGCGCCAAGGATGGATGGACCGGCGCGAGGTGCTTCGACTTTATCGCAATGGCCCTCTCCATGCTGCCCTGCGCTCCCGGCAGGTCGCCCCGGGCCTCTTGGATCTGCGCGAGGATGGAATAGTTGAACGCGGAGGTTCGGTGGTCTGGGCCAGAGTGCTTTAACTTGATCGCGATGGCCCTCTCCATACTGTCCTGCGCCGCCGGAAGGTCGCCTTGTTGTCTTTGGAGCACCGCGAGGTTGGAGTAGCGAGTCGCGAAGTGCAAGTGGTCCGGAGCCAAGTGCTTCAGATCGATCGCGATGGCTCTTTCCATGCTCAACCTCGCCCCCGCGAGGTCGCCCTGGGCCCGCTGGACGAGAGCACGATTGGCGTACGCGCCCGCGAGTCGCCCAGGCCCGACCACAGCCTCAACCGCTTCGTCGGTTTCGCCCGCGAGGAGCATCTTCGCCGCGGTCGCTTCCTCCGCCGCGATCTTCGCATCCCGCGCAATCCCCTCCAGCACACCCCTGATCCGCTCATCCGCCTCTCTCAACCACCGCTCCGCCGCTTCCTGTTCTTCGGCATCGTGCAGCGTGGTGAGCCATGTCTCCTTCGTGTACCCCGCCATCTCGTTCAGCACGTCCGCCTTCGCCAAACCCGCGGATTCCAAGACCAGCATCATCCGCTGCGCGGTGCCGTCGGTGACCTTCGTCGCATCCCGCATCGCGAGCGCTTCGCCGAGTTGTTCCAGCTCCGCGGCACCGAGGCGCTTGGTGGGGTCACCAACGGGCTCAAGCACCGCCGCGAGCGTGCGCACCGCCTGATCGATGGCCTTGACGTCCTTCGCCATCGCGGCGAACTCTTCCGCAACCTTCGCGGCGTCCTGCTTGCCCCTGAGCGCGATCGCCGCCGAGGTCAGCCCGAGCGCACCGAGCACGCACGCCACGGGTATCGCAACGCCCCCGGGAAGATTCGCCTGCGCGCACGCCTCCTGAATGGAGTTGCACTCCGCGAGCTTCTGCAGCACCGCCGTCGCCGCGTTTGTAAACAACGCCACCGGCACAGATCCCAATCCCACGCACAGATCCACGAGCTTTCGGGTGGGGAGTGACATCTCGAGGAGTATACGAGTTCCAGCCCCATTCAGCCCCCGCGTTCCGCGGCCCCCGCGCTCCTCCCCCAACCGCCTAACCCCCATCCTCTCTTCTTCCTTATCTGCTGCTCTACTGCTCTGAGCTTTGCTGCTTTCCCCTCCCCCCCACCTCCGCCGCGATCCTCCGCCACGAGACAACTTCAACGTCCGACCGCCGCTGCCCCTCCTCCGACCCTATCACCGCCATCAGCCGAAGCCGCCCCTCCCCCCCGAGTTCCGCGGCAACCTTCTTCAGCGGCGCGAGCATCTCCGTCGCGATCGTCGCGCCGCTCTTCACCTCAATGAGCGTGAACCCCTCCGGGTCTTCGAGCAGCACATCGACCTCGAGCTGGTGCGAGTCGCGGTAGAAGTACAGCCCGGCCTTCTCGCCACGGGCCTCGCGCTGCTTCAAACACTCGCCCACCACCCACGATTCGAACATCGCGCCCCGCAGCGGGTGCGATCGCAGTTGTTCCGCCGTCCGGATGCCCAGCAGCCAGCACGCGATGCCCGTGTCGATAAAGTGCAGCTTCGCGGCCTTCACCAGCCGCTTCCCCGCGTTGCGATGCCACGGAGCGACGCGGTGCACGATGAACGAAGCCTCAAGGATGCCGAGCCACGCCTTTGCCGTAGGCTGCGAGACCCCCGCGTCCGCGGCAAGCGCCGAGAAGTTCACGAGGGTCGCCGTCCTGCCGGCGCACAGCTGAACGAAACGCTGGAACGCCGCGAGGTCACCGACCGCCGCCAGTTCACGCACGTCGCGCTCGATGTAGGTTGCAACGTATGAGGAGAGCCACGCCGCGGGATCGACACGGGCGTCGAGGATGCGCGGATAGCCGCCGGTCAGCAGGGTCGTGTCCAGATCACGCGGATACTCCGGGAATCGCTCGACCTCGGGACGCGAGAGTGGAAGCAGCCGAAGGACCGCCGATCGCCCTGCCAGAGACTGGGAGACCCGCGACATCACCAGGAGATTCTGCGAGCCCGTCAGGATCCAACGACCCGGGCCCGGATTGCTGTCCACCTCCACCTGCAGGTACGACATCAACTCGGGAACGCGCTGGATCTCGTCGAGCACAGCCCCCTCCGGAAACTGCGCCAGAAACCCGCGCGGGTCATCCGCCGCGAACTGCCGAACATCGGGTGCTTCGAGGTTGGTGTAGGGCTTCGTGTGAAAGACCGCGCGGCAAAGGGTGGACTTGCCGCTCTGACGAGGCCCCACGAGCACAACCACCGGAAACTGCCCGGCTGCTCGCTCCAGGACTGGGCGTAGGTCACGTTCTACCATACGGTTAGCATAGTATCGGCTAATTCAAAATGCCACTTTGAATTAGCCGGATACCGATTTTTTACCGAACGCTTGAGCGGCCCGCCCTCACAGGAGCAGCTGAACTCGCCTCGCTTTCGTGCGCTCACAATCGCCCATCGCCAGACCCGCGCCATCCCCACGCAACGCGAAGCAACACCCCATTCAGGCCTCGCGTTCCGCCGCACCAACCTCACCCTCTCTTCTTCCTCATCCGCTGCTTTGCTGCTTTTCGCTTTGCCGCTTCCCTCAACACCCCGCATCCCACGCCCCAAAGAACGCAATCACATCATCGCTGTCCACGCCCCCACTCCGATCCACATCCGCCGATGACTGCCCCGAGTCCCACGCGCCGAAGAACGCGATCACGTCGTCGCTGTCCACCCCACCGTCACCATCGAAATCCCCCACGCACGCCGGCGCATCAACCGTAATCGTCACCGTCTCCGCCACCATCACGCACGGCACGCTGATCTCACCGCGCGCGATGTTGAAGTTGTACGAGCTGATGTCGTCAAACGCCCAGCTCCCCACCGCATCAAGAATGTCCAGGCTCGGCAGCGTCCCGCCGCCCGCGAACGTCCGCGAGTACTCCACGCCGTAGTTCGCCACGTTGATCGCCACCGGAATCTGCGTCGGCACGTCCGTCCCCGCCGAGATAAAGAACCCGTCCACCCCCGGGTCGTTGTTGCGGATCACAAAGTTCCACACCGGCGCGCCCAGCAGCGGCACGTTCCGCCCGCCAATCGTCAGCACAAACGTCGAGTTGATCACCCGATACCCACGC